>NZ_JAUBSH010000125.1:0-18329 GCF_036704705.1 Microcoleus sp. K1-B1
TTTTGGGGAAGCCGTTGGTTTAAAAAATGTAAAATTATATCATTTATTGGGATATTTACAAAATCGGGATGCTCCCAGAAGCTCTTCAAATAATAGAAAGTAACCCTACTTTTAAACAGCGACTACTGAGTGCAATGAAAGGGATGGCTGTTGAAACATTGATTCAATTGATAGATCATCCAGTCGCAAATATTATGCGTGAAGGAATAGAACGTTTTAGAGAACCAACTTAATCGCGTTATTAAAATAGCCATCGCTCATATATTCGCGACGTATAATAGCGATCGCTGCACATTCGCTCGCCCTCTCAATTCCCCCTTTTCCAAATCTTAATTTCCCCCAACCAACCCGCACTAACAATAGTCTTGCCATCGGCGCTAATCGCTACAGCACTAACATAGCCAGAATGCCCGCTCAAATTACCTCTCAATTCGCCCGATCGCACATCCCAAAGTCTCACACTCTTATCCCAACTCCCAGTAACCAGCGTAGTGCCATCCCGACTGAAAGCCACCGACCAAACCCCGTCGGTATGCCCGCTCAAACGCCTAATTAATTGCCCGTTTCCGGCATTCCACAACCCAACAGTGCCATTGCTATTTCCCGCAGCTAAACTCTTGCCGTCGGGAGTAAAAGCTAGCGACAAAACAGCCAAGTTTTTGCCGCTAATCGTGCGAATTGCTTGACCTGTAGCTAAATTCCACAACCTAATTGAACCGTCTTTACTGCCACTAGCTAAAGTTTTGTTGTCAGGACTAATTGCAACAGCATTCACCAACCCCGAATGCCCTGTTAAAGTCCGCAGCAACTCCCCCGTTTTAGCGTTCCAAATCTTAATCGTTTTGTCCCAACTACCGCTGGCTACAAATTGACCATCAGGACTAACGGCAACGCTCGAAACTGCATTGGAATGTCCGCTCAAAGTGCGTACAACCGCGCCAGTTTCTAAATTCCAAATTTTCACATTTTTGTCGTCGCTGCCGCTAGCTAACACCTTGCCATCCGCACTCGCGGCCAGTGCGTTTACGGATTCCGTGTGACCTTGCAGGGTAGTTTTTAATTGCCCGCTGGGAAAATTCCAAACTGAGATTGTGCCGTTGCTATTTCCTGTAGTAAAATAAGCTGAAGCTAAGGCAAGGGAACTGACTACTTCGGAAGGCCCTTTGAGAGTATTTGTAGCAGCAAAGGCGATCGCAATTGCGGGCGTGCGTGGCGCATTACTCGCCGGAGTTTTCGGGTTTCCGGCAGTAGGAGATTGGGGAACTACTGGCAGGGAAATAGTCGATCGCCATTTCATGAAAGTATTAATTTCTATTCCCGCCGCCACGATTTTATCAGAGTTGTCCTCTAACCTGACAATGCCGTTAATTGCGACAAGTCGCCCCGCGTCATCGAGCACCGGCCCCCCACTCATGCCCGCTCTCACTAAGTTGTTGTAGACCAAAGTATAGCCGTTCCAGGGAGTTTGGCGGCCGGTGAGCTGACCTTCCGTGGCGATGAAAATCGGCTGTCTCAGAGAACCGCCGGATATCGGCCAGCCCGCCACATAAGCCTTGTTTCCCTTAGTTGCTGCGGAATTGGCTAATTGAGCTAGGGGGTAGCTTTGAGTGCTGCTGAAGGGCACGATCGCCAAATCCGCACCGGGCATTCGCCGCACGAGGCTGTATGATACAGAGTGAGCTTTGCCGTCGGGAGTTACGACCTCGTAATCGCCGGGTTTATCGACAACGTGCCAGTTTGTGAGAATATAGTATGTGCTGCCTTGTTTCTCTAAAATTACTCCTGAACCGCCTTTTGCCCCCTGGATGCGAACAGTAATTTGTTGGGCAACGGTTTTAACTTTGTCGGCGGTTAATGCGAGGGCAATTTGAGGTGATGTGAGTGGGATGAGGGCGATCGAACTCAGGGCGATCGTAGCACTCAAAATAGCCGGAATTGTTCTGCTGTAATTCATTATTGTGTAAATTTAACATACCCACATATCAACAGACGGAAAAGTTATCCGGTTTGTGGCATATTCAGGGTTGACAACGCCAAAACGCCTGCGCGACGATCGAACTTTCGACATTCGCACAAGCCTCAAGATATTTGACACAGCCCTCTGGCTAGCAGAAAAATTTAGAATTGGGAACCACAAATAGACTCAACCATAGCAACTGGCTTATCTCTATTTTTTTGTTGGCAAACGATAAATTTAGCCATACGCTGCTCGGAATATTCCCCATTAGCCATCCAGCCGAGGGGTGCGCCTGCGATCGCGCCGACTGCTAAACCAGTGATGAGGCTCCAAACAAGATGCTTTCGGGCGATCGGCTGTTGTTCCATAAAAATTTATCCTAAACATTTACCCTTACCAGAAATAGCACACATAAAAGTTAGTTTCTTCCTCCTATTTACTTATTTCCTAAGTAGTAACCCATTATTAAGTATCATCTCCTTCACAGTCCGCTTAACACAATTCCATGCAGCAATAATCAAGTATCCAAACTTAACAAAACCGATGGCAAGAAATACATGGTATTTAGCAACTGGGACAAAGAGTTAACAGAGGAAAATCTCCGAGAGCAAATAACCAAAGCCAAGCAAGCATGGAAAAACGCTGAGGCTACAGAACCCCGCGCCGAATCCGTGTATTACAATCAGTCTGAAGATTTAATAGTGATCGAACTAAAAAACGGTGCTATTTTCTGTTTTCCTCCAAGCCTTGCACAACGCTTAGAAGGCGCTTCACCAGAACAGTTGGCTGATGTTTGGCTACCGCCTTCCGGTAGTAGCGTACACTGGGAAAGCTTAGATGTTGATTTGGGAATTCCCGAACTTCTAGCAGGTATTTTTGGGACAAAATCTTGGATGGCTGATTAATTTCTTAGTCTCGCGTTGCCCGAACTTAGTTTTTGTAGTAGCGGTTTCAACCGCCGAGCAATTTAAAATCCCCGACTTGTCCAATAAATCGGGGATTTCGCATTCAATATTATGCTAAATCAAACAGCAAAAATTCAGCATCTGCCCTAGCTTCAATCGCCAATTCAGACTCACCGCTAACAGCCGCAGCGTCGCCATTTTCTAAAGTCAAACCGTTGAGCAAAACCGAGCCGCGAGCAACTTGCACCCAAGCATGGCGATTCGGCTGCAAAGCATGAGAAACCCGCGAATCTTTATCCAAAACAGCCGCATACAAATCAACATCTTGATGCACTTTCACAGCACCATCTCTCGCATCTCGTGCCGCCACTAAGCGCAGTTTTCCGCGCCTTTCTGCTAGGGGAAACTCCCGCTGTTCGTAACTCGGTTGCAAGCCTTTTGTATCAGGTAAAAGCCAGATTTGCAGCAAGTGAACTGGGTCGGTTTGCGAGTTATTGAACTCGCTGTGCTGGATACCCGTACCTGCGCTCATCCGCTGCACTTCACCGGGTTTAATCACTGCACCGGTACCCAAACTGTCCTTGTGTTCTAATGCTCCTTCTAATACATAAGTAATGATTTCCATGTCGCTGTGGCCGTGAGTGCCGAAACCTCTGCCGGGGCTAACCACATCCTCATTAATTACCCGCAAAGAGCGAAAATTCATATAATTTGGATCGTAATAGCCGGCAAAAGAAAATGTGTGGTAACTGTCCAGCCAACCGTGATTTGCGTGTCCTCTTGCTTCACTTTTTCTAACGGTAATCATCTTCTCCTCCTAATTTAAAAATCCTGAAAATTGTGGTGTTTGTTTAGCAGCCCTGGACGTAGAAACTGGTTTTTTTTAGGAGCGTAGTGCATCGCAGCTTTAATATCGGTGAAAAACCGGGTTTCTTTGGTATTGATGCCTAAGTCCTATTTGGTTGTCAAATGAAACCCAAAGCGGTTGATGCACGATTGGTTTCTCCTTGATTATTGCTGCCTTTAAAGTTTGCTATGAGCGCCGTCGCAAAAAGGAGAATTTGCGGTAGACTTGCAGTTGCACATCGCCACAGTTTTTTTCTCAGTTACTTCAAAAGCTAGCGGCACAAATTCGCTACCTTTATGGGAACCGTCACAAAAAGGCTGATTCTTAGCTTGACCGCAGGTGCACCAGTAGTAAGTACCGGGTTCAAGTTCCATAACGGCGGGTTTGTTATCAGCAATCACAGGTTGGCTCATCGTGTTCTCCTTTTTGATTGATGCCAGATGCAGGAATATATTTATTGGTTTAGTTTGTTTGATTTCTGCGATGTTTCTACTTTAAACCGAGTCAAGCTATTATGGGAAGTACGCACTTAAAAGTAGGGTAGTTACCAAAAAGATACTATGCAAGTCCAAGAAGTAAAAGTCGATCGAGCAAATTGCCCTGTAGAACGCACTCTAGAGGTGATAGGCGGGCGCTGGAAAGTCTTGATTCTGCGGGAGTTGTTTCCAGGAGTGAAGCGCTTTAACGAGCTGCAACGAGCTGTCAATGGCATTACTCAGAAGATGCTGACGCAGCAACTGCGCGAAATGGAATCAGACGGGATTGTGCACCGGGAAATTTACCTGCAAGTGCCGCCAAAAGTTGAATATTCGCTAACGCCTTTGGGCGAAAGTCTCAAACCGATTATTAATGCCATGCACGAATGGGGAATTCAGCATATTAGCGAAGATGGAAAATGAACTGTTTCTAGATGGTTTTTTCCGTCTTCCGACAGATTTCAAATTTTCCAGCTAGTTCAAGAATAATAATATGAACAACATAGAGCGTCTCGCCACCCTCAACCGCATCCGCAAACTCAGCCGCCTGATGGATACCGCCATTGGCATCCCCGGCACTAAATTTCGCATTGGTTTAGACCCCATTATCGGTTTAGTTCCGGGTGCTGGGGATATCGTAGATACCGCGTTTTCCGCCTACCTGATTTATTTAGCAACTCGATTCAACATCCCCCAAAAAACTCTAGGCAAAATGATTTACAATATCGGTCTAGAAGCCGTTGTGGGATCAGTACCTTTAGTCGGAGATATCTTCGATGCTTTTTATAAATCCAACATGAGAAATCTGGCGCTTTTAGAAGCACACCTCGAAGAAGTTGAACCCGAACTAGCCGCAGTTGCAGAACCTATTCCTGAACCTATTAAAATGTAGGCGCGGGTTTCAGGCACAATAATTGTAAATAACCAACAATCTCTCAAACCCGCCCCCACCCAACGAGAAATCACAATGTACATTTTCCGCATTTGATCCAAATTTAATGTTGATGCGGGTTGTATGTTGTGGGGAACGGGTTGTTCTAGATTGTTGGTACTCGTCTGATATTATTCGTAAACTCCGCCCTTACGAAATAATTACTGATGGCGTTTAACCGCTTCCACCAAAGCAATAACATCCGCTTCCAGAGTATTAAAAGCCGTTACCAGTCTAACAGTACATTCATCCCACCGATAAAACTGAAAACCCTCAGCTAAAACCGCTGTAATTACCGATTCGGGAAGTTGAATAAAAATCTCATTGGCTTCAACTCGATGGCAAAACTTCGCTCCCTCAACTACCGCCAAACCTGCGGCTAATTTGGCTGCCATATTATTTGCATGAGCCGCATTCTTCAGCCACAAATCATTCGTTATATACGCTTCCAACTGCGCCGACAAAAACCGCATTTTTGAGAAAAGATGCCCGCTGCGTTTGCGGTAAAAAGGGAAAGTCTTTGCTAATTCTTGATTAAAAAATACCACAGCTTCCGCAGCCATCGCGCCGTTTTTTGTCGCTCCAAACGAGAGAATATCTACACCGGCACGCCAAGTGATATCAGCAGGAGAACAGCCAAGACTGGCGACAGCATTGGCAAAGCGAGCTCCATCCATGTGCAGGTGCAAATTGTGGGCGCGAACTACTTCCGAAATGTGGGAAATTTCCGCTGGATTGTAGACTGTGCCGGCTTCCGTTGCTTGAGTGATGCTGACGGCTGCGGGCTGTACGTGATGGACGACACCTGCACCAGCGCGATCGAGCATTTTTCCTAAAGTCTCTGCCTCTATTTTTCCATGATTTCCTGTTACTGTCACTAACTTTGCACCGCCTGTAAAAAACTCCGGCGCGCCACATTCATCTAGATTAATATGAGATTCGGCGTGACAGTAAACAGCACCGTAAGGAGGAGTGACAACCGCAAGGGCTAGCGCATTAGCAGCAGAACCAGTTGCTACAGGAAAAACAGTCACCGATGTCTCGAACAAATCCGAAAATTTAACTTGCAAACGCTGTGTATATTCATCATCTCCGTAAGACATCACAGCACCGCAATTAGCCGCTGTAATCGCCGCCATAATTTCCGGCGAAACCCCGGTTGCATTGTCGCTACAAAAATTCATTAGAATAATTGGTAAATAGAATCTATAATATAACTCAACCCTCAGCAGTCAACACTCAAGCATTAAACCAAGAGGCACAATTATGGCAGAGTACCGTCAAATAGAATACCGCATCGGCAAAGACGGCAAAATTACCGAAACCGTCCTCAACGCCACCGGTTCAAGTTGCACCGAAACCACCGCCGGAATTGAAAAAGCTCTCGGAAAAGTAGAATCTCAAGACTTGCTGCCAGAATACTACGAAGGCGAAGAAAATTTGAGCGTTGAACAAACGCAGACTTTAAAACAAGTTTAGAAGAGTTAAAGATGTTTGATATCCTCGGTGCAACAGTTGATGTAACAACACTGCCTGCCTTCAGCTTCGCGCTGGCTATCGGGGGCATTTTTCTAATTTTAGTCTATCTTTATGCTGCATCTGAGGCGGGAGATGCGATCGAGTTTAAGTACGATACAATTCTGCGGGAACGCATGAATCAGCTAGACATTCTCGATTGGCAAGATTTAGGCGAAAAAGCAGGCTTAAGTCGCTTTGGGGTGCGCTTAGTGCGGCAGGGAGACGTGGGAAAACTCACGCTAGACCAACTGAGGCGGCTGGCAACAGTGCTGAATTTGAATTTCCAAGAGTTCGATCGCACTTTGAGCGCGCTGCCAATGTCGGCTACAATCACAACTAATCCCACCGAAATTGAAGAATTGAGGCAGCAGTGTTTCCGGCTGCGAGAAGAATTGCAGCAGCAAAAAGCTCAACTAACTGCCGATTTTCGCCGCGCTACCTTTGAACAGTTGCAAACTTTGTTAACCAACTATCCCGCCGCCCGCAAAATGGCAGAAGCCAAGCCGGATATGCCCGCCAAAAATCTCTCAGCTTTGTTTACTCCCTTAGAAAATCTCTTGTCAAGCTGGGATTTTCAAACAATCGGTTCTGCGTGGGAACAAACTGCTTACAATCCGCAGTTGCACCAGCCGGATGTTGAGGATATAACCGAAGGAGAATTAGTTTATATTCGGTTTGTCGGCTATCGGGAGGGAGAGCGAATTCTTACTCCTGCTAAAGTTAGCCGCACCCTGCCAGCAGGAATGAAAAATTAAATTTAAAATCTAAAATTAACATGACTACAGTTGCCATTGACTTCGGCACCAGCAATACGGTTGTCTGCATTCTTAACCCGGATACGCAAACACCAGAAACTTTGAGATTGGGCGAGATGTCCCGCATTTTTAAAACTAAGAATTCGAGCGGAGATGTGCGAGAAGTATCTGTAGTGCCGACTTTAGTGTTTGTGAAGAATGCCGGAGAGTTGGTGTTGGGAGAAAAAGTGCGATCGCAGCGTTTGGGACAATCCCAGCCCGACCGCTTTTTCCAAGCTTTTAAACGCAATTTAGCTGCCGACTTTCAGCCGCCGCCCCGCAATATCGACGGCGAAACCTACACAGCCGAATCAGTAGCAGAACAGTTTATAAAAACTATTTGGAAACAATTATATTTACAAAATATACAGCCCAACAAAGTAATTTTTACAGTCCCCGTTGGAGCATTTGAGCGATATCTAGATTGGTTTCGCGACTTAGGAGAAAATTTGGGAGTTGCGGAAGTTCAGGTAATAGATGAATCCACAGCCGCCGCCCTGGGATATGCAGTAAAACGCCCCGGTTCTCTAGTTTTAGTAGTTGATTTTGGCGGCGGAACTTTAGATTTAAGTTTAGTCCGCACTGCTCTTACCCCCCCCTTACCCCCCCTTACCAAGGGCGGGCTGGGGGGGGTGCGTGGCGAAGTATTGGCAAAATCCGATGCTTATGTAGGCGGCGAAGATATTGACATCTGGATTGTCGAAGATTATTTGCGGCAAATTGGTTCGTCGCGGGCAGAAGTCGGCCCAGTTGGCTGGCAAAATTTATTAGAAATAGCGGAAAAATTAAAAATTCAAGTTTCTCAAGTTAATGAGGCGAAGGAAAGCTGGTTTGACGATGAAAATTTTATGTCTTACGACTTGCAGCTAAACCGAGACAAGCTTGAGGAAATTCTGGAATCTAGGCAGTTGTTAGAACAGTTGCGGGAAAGTTTAGATGAAGTTCTGAGTATTGCACAGGGAAAAGGTATCAGCAAAGCAGATATCGAACAGGTTTTGCTGGTAGGAGGAACTTCTCTAATTCCGGCTGTATCTAATTTAGTGGTTTCGTATTTTGGGCGGCAAAAAGTCCAAAGAGACAAGCCTTTTGAAGCAGTGGCACACGGTGCTTTAGCGTTGACACAATTAGCGAGTGTTGATGATTATTTGCGCCACAGCTATGCAATTCGCCTTTGGGAACCTTATGCTAAAGCTTATGCTTATTCGCCGATATTTAGCAAGGAAATGAAGTATCCCTGTCAAAGTTCCGAAGAGTTGACGCTGCAAGTGGCAATTGAAGGGCAAAGGGAAATTCGGTTAGATATTGGAGAAGTTGCGGAGGTATCGCAAGCGGAGGTTATTTTTAACGAAAAAGGGCAAATGACGAGCAGTTGGCTCAACAAACAGACGGATTTTCGCTCTTTGGACAGCCACCACCAGCAGGTTTGTGTGGCGCATTTGAACCCGCCTGGGGTATTGGGAATTGATAGGGTTTCGGTGAGTTTTGAGGTGGATGAGAGGCGGGTTTTGTTGGCGACGGTGCGGGATTTGGTGACTGGTAAGGTGTTGGTGGAAAAAGGGGCGATCGCCAAACTGCAATAATGGTAAAATTTTTAGATAACATTCGGATCTTGAAATCGGTACTCCACAAACTCTCGTCCGCGTGGTGCGCGGAGGGAAGAATATTTATTTAAATCAAATTTATGCCGCCATGAAAAAGCAACAAAATAAATTCAGCCACTTGACGGCAATCGAAAGAATTTATCTGTCATTTCCGGCAAGATTTTTATTGGATAAAAACTTGCTGCAAGGCAAAGTCTTAGATTTTGGCTGCGGCTTCGGCAGCGATGTTAGATTGTTGCAACAAAAAGGCTTCGATATTACGGGTTATGACCCTTATTATTTCCCGGAGTTCCCCGAAGATAAATTCGACACAATCATTTGTTTTTATGTTTTGAATGTTTTGTTTCCTGAAGAACAAACTAATGTCCTGATGGAAGTGTCGCACCTGTTGAAACCGGGAGGGAATGCGTATTTTGCGGTGAGAAGGGATATCAAAAAAGAAGGCTTTCGAGAACATTATGTCCACAAAAAACCTACATATCAGTGCATTGTCAAACTTCCGTTTAAGCCAGTTCACCTAGATGAGTCTTGCGAAATTTACAAATACGTGCATTACAACCATCAAAGGAATTCAACTAATCACTGCATATTTTGCAATCCGTATAAAAACCTAATTTTGCTAACTGAATCAGCAACAGCTTATGCGATGTTTGACGGTTATCCCGCCAGCAAAGGTCATGTTTTAATCATCCCCAAACGTCACGTTGCTAATTATTTTGAACTGCCTTTTCGAGAGCAATCGGCTTGCTGGTTTATGGCTAATAATGTGCAAAAAATGTTAAGTAAAGAGTTTCAGCCAGACGGTTTTAATGTGGGAATTAATATTAATAAACAGGCTGGTCAAAGTCGCAGTCACGCGGCTATTCATGTTATCCCGCGTTACAATGGCGATGCGGCTGGAAATAAAGGGGGAATTAGGTCTGTGATTCCCAAGAGTGAAAAATAAAAGTTAGCCAATTGTGAAAGGAATTCTTTTTTACCGCAGAGGCGCAGAGAACACAGAGGAATAGAGAAGAGAGGAATTCATAATTTTTGTAAGGATTGTTATATTTGAGCAAACCGCGAGCAAAATAGAGTTAAAATGTGTTTGCAAGGTCTAAAACTACACATTAGCAGCAATTTGGTGTTCTGTTTATGTCTAAGCGCAAAAAGCAAGAATGGCTCAAGGAAACTTTAGAACTCAAAGAAAACCACAATTGGAAGTCAAAGCCTGGAACTCGAATTTTTGTAGCAGGAAGAGGTGCAGTCCGCTTTGATGTGCCGGAAGATTGGCATTTTGAACCGGATACTAACTCGTTCCGATTTACGGATAAAAAGCCGCCGGATGATGATTGTCGTTTGGAGGTTTCGTTTAATTTGCTACCACCTAATAACTGGGCAGATTTTCCGCTGGTGCCGTTATTACAGAAGCTGGTTGAAGATGATACGCGAAATCCGATCGCTCCTGGGGACATTATCCAATTGAAGCGGCAAACTGCCCGCATTGTTTGGACTGAATTTAAGTTTATCGACCCTCCTGAACAGCGGGAAGCTTATTCGCGAATCTGTATTGGATTGGGTTCTAATGTTCAGTGTTTGATTACTTTTGACTATTGGGTAGATGATGCTGAACGTTTGACTCCTGTCTGGGATACGGTGATGGATTCGTTAGTTCTGGGTTTGTTTATCAGCGACCCTCGAACGGGGTTCGCACGTCCAGACTAGACCGATTTTCTGGGAAACTTTCAACCACTAATTTTGCTAAGTGTTGGATTGGCAAGCCACCAGTCAGTAAATTTAGAACCAACATTAAACTTTACAACCGCTTGGCCATGAAAATATCTGGCTTGCCAATTCCGTTGGCGTCGGGCATCACTCCGACGATCGCAAAACCCATTTTTTGATAAAATTCGTAGGGATGACCGCGCAAATTTCTAATTTTGGCGATGTGTTCCCAAACGTTAGGATAAAGATTGATGCCTGAAAGAGTTGTTTGATTGTCTTCGTCGTCGGTGCCCACCCACAGCACGAGCCCTCCCCGGTTTTTAGCTTCTGTTGCTAAATCAGCTACGAGCGATCGACCAATTCCTTGTCCGCGAAATTCTGTTCTCACTACCAGCGGGTGCAGTTCCCAAACATTACCGTCATACTGTTTAATCCCGCCAATCCATCCCAAAACTTGATTGCTGTCGCCGACAGCAATTCGACTGATGCGATCGGCTGCTAAAGATTCTTGGACTTCTTGCAAAGCAGAATTTAGATCGGGCCAAGCATCGGGCCAATGCTCTTTAAAACCTTCAAGTATTAATCTAGCTACCTGTTGAATTTTTGGCTCGTCAACCGCACGCAAATCTGTAATTTGTACGTTCATGAATTTACATACTAAATCAAGGATTACGGACTAATACGCTCACAAACCTGGTTTTATAACCTGGGAAACGGCAAAAACGAAATATTATTAATAGTCTTCACGCTCCTTATGTTCCCAAAGGGAAAAGTTATTATTGAAAACTTGTGTGAAGCGAAGCTATCTCGCAGGGAATCGCCCGTTAGTGTTAGCGAAGCGATCCGAAGGAAAGCCCTCGAAGAGGATCGCCAATTCCCCGCAAAATACTAACACAAGTGCCGTACAATTAACCCACCATCTGGCATCAACCAACCTGCTAACCCCATGCTTTGCGATTACCTAGTACAAATCCTCACCGCCCGCGTCTACGATGTTGCTCAAGAAACAGCCTTAGAATGCGCCCCGAATCTATCAGCACGGCTCAACAATAAACTTTTGCTGAAGCGAGAGGATATGCAGTCGGTGTTTTCCTTCAAACTGCGGGGTGCGTACAACAAAATGGCGCAACTGTCGCCGGATTTGCTAGCACAAGGTGTCATCGCAGCTTCCGCCGGCAACCACGCCCAAGGAGTCGCCCTCGCCGCCCGCCACCTGGGAACTCGCGCGATCATAGTCATGCCCGTAACAACGCCGCAGGTGAAGGTAAATGCGGTGATATCCCGTGGTGGAGAGGTAGTCTTGCATGGGGATACCTACGACGATGCTTACGCTTTTGCGCGTCAATTAGAGGCGGAAAAAGGTATGACTTTTATTCACCCTTTTGATGACCCCTACGTGATTGCTGGACAGGGTACGATCGGCATGGAAATTCTGCGGCAACATCAAAAACCAATTCACGCGATTTTTGTGGCAATTGGTGGCGGCGGATTGATTTCGGGAATTGGGGCTTATGTCAAGCGGTTGCGGCCGGAAATTAAGATTATTGGCGTCGAACCAGTGGATTCCGATGCAATGAATCAATCACTGAAAGCTGGTAAACGGGTGCGTTTGTCGCAGGTGGGTTTATTTGCTGACGGCGTTGCTGTGCGGGAAGTGGGGGAGGAAACTTTTCGGTTGTGTCAGGAGTATGTGGATGAGATTATTTTGGTGGATACGGATGATGTTTGCGCGGCGATTAAGGATGTTTTTGAAGATACGCGATCGATCTTAGAACCTGCTGGCGCTTTGGCGATCGCAGGTGCGAAAGCTTACGTCGAACGCGAACAAATCGCAGGAGAAACATTAATTGCTGTGGCTTGCGGCGCGAACATGAATTTCGATCGGCTGCGTTTTGTAGCAGAAAGAGCCGAGTTTGGCGAACACCGCGAAGCCATTTTTGCAGTCACAATTCCCGAACAAGCTGGCAGTCTCCGCAAGTTTTGCGAGTGTCTGGGGAAGCGCAATTTAACTGAATTTAGCTATCGAATTGCGGATGAGAAAGAGGCACATATTTTTATCGGTGTACAAATTCAAAACCGTGCCGATGCGGTAAAAATAGCGGCAAGTTTTGAAGATTGTGGCTTCAAGACTTTGGATTTAACTGATGATGAATTAACGAAATTGCACGTGCGGCATATGGTGGGCGGGCGTTCGATGCTGGCAGATCATGAATTGTTTTATCGCTTTGAATTTCCCGAACGTCCTGGTGCGTTGATGAAGTTTGTCGGTTCGATGAGTCCTAACTGGAATATCAGCGTTTTTCACTATCGAAATAACGGCGCAGATTACGGGCGAATTGTGGTGGGAATTCAAGTACCGCCCGATGAGATGCAGGAATGGCAGGCTTTTTTGGATACGCTGGGCTATCAGTATGGGGATGAGAGTCAAAATCCGGCGTATAAGTTGTTTTTGAGATAGGGTTTTTTGGGAAAGGGCGATCGCACGATTCCCAAACATCAGGTTTATGAAATGCGATCGCCCTACTCGTCAGTTGCCTCAATTCTTCTGCAACCATTTTGTCAGCACGCGCATCCACTGGCCCGTATTCGGTGCACGCTGCCAGTCGCTCCAGTCTGCCATTTGGGCAAAACCTAGTCGCACCAGCCAATTTACTACGGCGGTTATGCCTTGGCGGGAGCCAACAACCATGATACGCACGGGTTCCCGGTTTTCTCGATCGTCCGTGGGAGCTGCCTCTTGTTGGATGTCGTTGGGCGGTTCGGTTAGAAAGTCTTTAGCCATTGGGAAGTCCTCATCTTCAAAATCCACCAATAACTACATATGTGTAGTTATTTACGGTTGGGGCATCCCTTGGCATCATGGGGTGCATGGGAAAAGCTGGTCGAGTTTTGAGAGATGTGCTGAACACCTATGGCATTAGCCAAAACAAATTGGCGAGCGCAATGGGTGTGCGAAATTCTGTTGTCTATCGTTGGTTTAATGAGTTGATAGATCCAACTGGAGACACGCTTGTGAAGATGGTTGTGGCGTTAAAGTTGCTCGATATAGATGCAGCGCGGGAGTTTGTGCAGCGCTATTTGGGTGAGATTTTGGAGGATGAGGGTGAGGGTGAGGTCGATCGATCTACAAACACAGAATAGACTTATTGTTCAGAAGGTCGATCGAACTTTTCCAGATAGACGCGATGGGAAGTACAATAAAGTTGAAGTGTAAAAAAGGGAAAAATGGCAGCACGAGACCTGTTTCATGAATCTGTTAAGATTGCCCTTCAGAAAGAGAATTGGGTGATTACCGACGATCCGCTGAAGGTGGAAACAGGTGGAGCAAAGTTTGAAATTGATTTGGGTGCAGAGCGCTTACTGGCAGCAGAACGGGAAGGAGAGAAAATCGCCGTTGAAATCAAAACATTTTTGGGTGATTCCCCGATTACGGATTATCACGCGGCATTAGGACAGTTTCTGAATTATCGGCTTGCTTTAGAACTTAAGGAACCCGATCGCAAGCTTTATTTAGCAGTTCCTGTTGCAGTGCACGAAGCTTTTTTTCAGCGGGAGTTTTTGCAAATCTCGGTAGAGCGGCATCAAGTTAACCGCATTGTTTACGATCCAGTGAATGAGGTGATTGTGCAATGGATAAGCTAGAGCAGTATCGTCAGTGGATTCAAGCATTATTGACTGAATATGTGGCAACTCCGATCTCCAATGGTGCGATCGAATCCCAAACTCTTTTTGATACGCAGCGGGATCATTATCAGGTGACGAATGTTGGTTGGGATGGGCATCGGCGGGTGTATGGATGCGTGCTGCATTTGGATATTAAGGATGGCAAGATTTGGTTGCAGCAGAATACAACGGAGATGCGAGTGGCGCACGAGTTGGCGGCTATGGGTGTGGCAAAGGAGGATATTATTTTGGGATTTCAAGCGCCGTATGTGCGCGAATATACGGGCTTTGGGGTGGCTTAGCCATAGCCAAGAAGGTGGCAATGTTTTTTTTAGATTGTAAAGTGTTGCGGGCGATCGCGCTTGGGTTTTCTGGTTAGGGCGATCGCTAAAAACCTACACCGCCTAAAACTTGCTATAATAAGTAGCCTGAGAAACTTAACACTAAAGGCTGAGGTTAAAGTCGTGACAATAACTTCACAAGAAACGGATGTAGAAATTAAACAATTCCCGATTATTCTAGGACAGGGAGGGGAAATTAGCATTCCCCAGTTATTACAAGATTCTTTCAATGTTAATCAGGGAGATATGCTGGTGCTACTCCAAATAGGTAATCTAATTGTACTTGCTCCCAAACAACCTCAAGTTCCCCAACTAATCGATCGGATTGCAACGATTATGGAAAATGAAAATGTAGGTTTGACTGATTTATTGTCGGGTTTAGAAGCCGAGAGATAGGCGATTAGCCCACGTTGGATACCCGCGATTATTTCTGCCTAGTCTTGTGCTTCTCCATTTTGACTCGCTTCAGTTATTCTCGAAGAAACTACAAACCCCGCAACTCCTAACCCTAGAGTTGCTAGAGAACTGACAATAATATATTGAGCCTGATTAGTATTTATTGGCAAAGGCTGAACTACTTCAACACCAGGAATTCCACTTTCTATAGTTGGAGCTTTTGGTGGTTCTTGGGCGCGAGCTAACTTCATCAAGCCAAATGCGAAGAACAAGACACTCAAAACTATAACTCCTACACTCATAATTTTAAAAAGCGTCTTTTTCATTTTTATTGTCTCCTCTTTGATTAAATTATGGTGGATTGGATAGAAATTATCATTGCTTTGTCTGCTTTAACAATGATTTTCAAAAAACTGCTTGGTTCTATCTTTAACTGCTGGTACTGGCTGCCATTGATCCTTAATTGACTTTCTCACCATTTCAGGTTGTTTTTCTGTATGGACATCTTTACAATTTGGATCTTCTTTTTTGAAGGTAAAGTCACCAGTATAGCGTCCTCTTAATGGATTGTCAGGATAAGGCTTGGTATGAGGTGATATATAAGAGATTACTTGGTCAAAAATAATTTCTATCGTTGGTCCAACTACTGTTCCAAGTAAAGCATCTCCTACATAAGCCTCTAATTTTAAGAACAGTTCAGTAGTAACAGGGTTACATCCCACTAGCAGAGGGATAAATAGAAGGATGAGCCACCAACTTGTTTTTCTCTGTTTTTTGTATTGCATGATAATTAGCTCCTTGTAATGTGATTATCTCAATAGCCTAGTTTTTTACTGTTCGATATTTCAGTTTACTGAATATATGGAATCCGAGGAAAAACAAGCCTAAAAGACCTGCTACTCCAAAATGATATAAATTCTCTGACGTAACTCTAGCAAAGGGATGCGTGAAAGGAAAAAATCTAGCATATTGAGCATCTATTAAGTTATCTATACCTAATTTTACCAAGTCTAGCAGAGACGGAAAAAATAAAGCAACAACGGCGATAACCCTTTTTGAAAAGTAGTCAAATGCTAGGTCAAAATCTAAGAGTGCAATCATACCTCCGGCGAATATGATATAACTAACTAAACCCAAAACATCTAAAAGTAAATTGGCAGGGTAAATATGATGATATAGGGAAGTTACTAACACCCAAATTAACGCTAAAGCACCCAGCCAAACTCCATAAGCAATTACCCTGATTGCTCTAGCAGCAGCAATCTCCCAAGGAGAGCAAGGAGTAAGCCGCAGCCAGACTAACTGGCTTACTGAAAAACTATCTCCCAAGGGTAACAGTAACCCAGAAAATACATAAAAGGCTATACCAATCCAAGCCCATGAAAACAATTCATGGAGAAGATTGATATAGACTGTTTCTCTGGCTCCCTGATATCCCTCTAAAGGGATATTAAAAAATGTTAGTTGTTCTCCATCCCAACTAAAAGGCAATGTTGCAATAATTATTCCTCCTACTAATAAAATTAGCAAATGATATGACTTGAGCAATTTTATTATTTCTGGCTTAACCATCACCCATGCCTTGTTTAAATCGATCATAAACTTTCCCTCTTTTGGAGAACCCCTGTCATCTGGAATTTATGGATTGATGAATCTGTAAAGATGTCTTCCAAAGCTTGAAAAGCCCCATCTTTGGAGAGATTAAAATATTTTTTAGCCTCGGCGTTAATAGAATCAGTCTCTATTTGACAATCAAAACCTTGCCGCTCTTGTTCATGTAGTTTACCTTGAAACAGCTCATAAACTTTATCTGTTAACCTAGCGACTTCATCCCGTCGGTGAGAAATCCATAAAATCCCTGCTTGATGACAATTAGCAAGTCGTTGAACTTCTGACAATACAATTTTTTTACCTTCTTTGTCTAATCCTTCTGTTGCTTCATCTGCAATTAGTAACTGTGGTTTCTTAGCCAAAGCTAAAAATGCCATCAGTCTAATCCGTTGTCCTTTGGATAGCTTGCTAACATCAGATTCATAAAAGCTAGGAATCTGTAGCCGTTCTTCAATTTCCCGGTAAGATAAGTCTTTTAGCTCCTTTTCTTGCTGGCATAGAGACTTAAAAATTTGCACAAGCTCTTTAACTAAAATCCCCGTTGGCAAGCCTAACTCTCCAGGGTAATAAGAGGGATCGCCTATGTAGCCTAGCTGGGGGTAATTATTGCCCCATAAAACTTTCCTTCCAAATAAATTTACTGTTCCGTTGTTAGGAAAGCATAATCCTAGCAATAGTTTGATAATTGTAGATTTACCGCAGCCATTTTCTCCAATTAGACCAATATTCTCACCCGGGAACAAGCTTAATGAAACATTATCTAAAAGCTGATTCTGGCTGTTAGCATAGCTAAATGTAACATTTTTTAACTCAAATAATGGCTGTTGGCTTAGAGGTGAGTCAGTCAAAAAGTTTGGTTGCATCAATACTGTTTACTCGCTAAATGTATATTGCTCACAGACTCTACCCAAATCCTACAAAATGGTGAAGTAGCAGATTTTTGGGCGACTTACAGAGTTACACTTTGAGATTGAATATTAAAACACTGTTCCTACAGTAGACCGATCGCACAAAAAATGTAAAGGGAAAAAAGTGGGAAAAAGTTGGAACTTCCTAAAATTAGGATGCGAAGCTCAAAAAGTTGGAAAAAGTTGGAAAAAGTTTGGTATAGTAACCATACCTATCTCACCATCTCACCTATGGACAGTCCTCAGATATTGCAATTTGTCGATGAAGCTGTCTGCGCCAAGACAGGCAAACATCTAAACAACTTGCAGCGGAAGATTATCGCGGGAATACTGAAAAATAAAAAATATGCTGACGTTGCAGAAACTTATGGTTATAGTTCCCAGCACGTTAAAAAGGCTAGTCACGAACTTTTACAAATGTTATCTGAAGTGTTTGGCGAACAAGTAAAAAAAAGTAATCTTGAATCCGTTATAGAAAGGCAAATAAATCATAATATAAATTTTGGTAATAAAAATACTTTTAAAAATAGTAACACAATTAGCTACATTAACAATTGTCCTAATCCTTCTACTCTTACCCCAGATGAAAGTCAGCGGCAAACGGGAGCATCTCAAATATGTAATGAGTATAAATACTATTCAGGCCAAAGCGAAATTTAAATAAGCACAACGATGTT
>NZ_JAUBSH010000126.1:0-17575 GCF_036704705.1 Microcoleus sp. K1-B1
TTCAGCCCAAAATTGTTTGGCTTCCAAGTTTTCACAACTGATAAAAAAATCCGACCCACATCTGCGGAATGTGGGATTTAAATTTCACGTCAACAAATAATCAAAAGCTTATGGGGCGTTGCTCCGACGCCGCCCCAAATATGCAGTTTAAATGCACAATAGCTGATTAAATGATGACATAATCTTCGCCCACAATAGCTTGACTGACCTGCGGTTCCGGCTCTACTGGGTCGCTGTAATGAGTGTCAATGTATTTGATGAAACTTTCTCGATAAGCTTTGAGATGCGAGTTAAGTGCTTCGATATCCTGTTCTCCTGTCGCGAAACCCCTCTCTCTTCTGAAGTGACCGGATTCCTTCACAAAAGCCATGTCAACTTGCCACAAAGCCTTATCAATGGGGCGATATGACAAATCAACAATATCGTAAGCTGCGAATCCTTGGGACTTCATAAAACTCATTACATCAAACATCTGACCGAATAAAGTAACTTCTACAATTACATATTCAGTCTGCTGCAAAATCTCAGTTGCGCCTGCTAAAACATCTAATTCCTGTCCGTCTACATCAACTTTAATTAAATACGGGCCTGGCAAATTTCTTTCCCTGCATATTCCATCCAGGGTAATTGCTGGTATGTTTCTCACATAAGGATCGCTGCTGTCAGTAGCGCGGTTTTCAGAAATTGAAGAATGCACCATACCGGGACTGACGTTGAGGGTGAAAACTCCCGCTTCTTTGCTCGCCGCAGCGATAATGTATTCTGCACTTTTGAGCTTGCGGCAAATTTTTGCGAGATAAGGTTCATTTTCGGCGATCGGTTCAATTAGCAAATGTCGCGAATTGGGGAAAGTTTCGTAAAGGTTAAAAGTTCCCAAGGCGGCACCGACATCAATCACAGTTTTGGGTTCAAAACCTAACTGTTTAGCCAGCAGCAAGCTGCCTGACATCGAGTTTCTCAGAATTCCTGTTTGTTGTTGGCTCACTATTTTTTCCTGATTTCAATGTGGATAAAGTTAATATTATGTCTTACAGCAGATTTATTGTATGTCCGAATAGAGAAACGAAGCAATCGCAAACCTCGGCGATTGCTTCGTTTCGGGTTGCAATGACAGAAATAGGTTCAAACTCAGATGTTGCACCATTGTCAATAAGCTTTTTAGGAACAGGCAAGATGCCTGTTCCACAATATATATAGCAATCCTTGCAGGAGTCGTAAAAAGATGTAGGGGTAGTGCTAAGAGTGCCTACCCTGCCTCATGGGGCAACCACGGGGGGTTTGCCCCTACAAGAATTACACAAATGATTTGGGATTGCTATAGTAAATTTTCTTGTGGAACAGGCTTTCCGGCCTGTTCTTGAGAATGGTGCAAGATGTGAGTTTCAATGCAACCTGCTACTATTTCGTGGATTTGGGCGCCTTGTTTTCCGGTTCGACAGATTGCAAAGCTTCGTCAAGAATGGCCCGCGCTTCTTCGGCTTTACTTCTAGCTTCTCGATAGCGGACATTAGCTTGAGCAAAGTTTTTGAGAACCTTGAAACCATCTTTCAAGCGACCAATTTCCTCGGCAGTCACAGCCTCATCTGTAAACAAAATGTCGATCGCCGCCCGGATTTTGAGTGCTTCTTCGCGGGATTCCATCACTTTCAATTTAAGAGTTGCCAAATTGCTCAAAATCTGCACGGCTTCAGTAATCGCATCCTCGCCGTCAGACGCAGCATCTTCGATATCCTTAACTTCAACAAACTGCTTGGGCCCAAATCCCTCCATGAGTTCCGTAGGCAGCTTACCCTCATCCATGAGATCCATCAGCCGATCCATCGCTTCTTCCCGGGCTTTGGCTGAATCTTTCCCCTTGACAGTTAAAATAATTTCGGGGCTTTGAGGAAGTGTATAGCGAACCATATTTTGACAGCCTGTGCGCGAAAACAATTGAATGATATTTTATCTTTATTCGATCGCCAGTTGCAGCTATCAATCTGCTCCATTACCAACCGCTTGCCAAAACTTGACACATATACACTCAAAAGGAACCCTCGACAATGAAAGATAAATTTCTTAACTTTCTCAACTTGATTTTAGTAGCTGATGTGTTTTTCGTCTTTGCCATTTTTGGGTGGTTTGTGATCGCAGTAGCGGGTCGATCGACCGGGGTGAATCTCGGTTTTGATTTGTGGTACAGTCTCTGGCAGCCCGTATTTAATCCCGCCCTGGGAATTCTTATGGGCGGTGCTATTCTCAGCGGTATAATTAACCAAGTTTCTAAACGCCTCAATCCCAAGTAAAATTGATGTTTTGTTGGAGACGGTGATTGGCCATGCTACTTTGTTGGCGATCGAACTTGTAGGGGGCGTCAGAGATGAGCCACTCAATTAGGTCGATGAAGCTTGAAAATACATAAGTAGTCAAAAACGAGTGAAACGCTCCCCAAAGGAGCGATATCTTATGAAAGCAATCACAAAAGTTATGATAGCTTTACATTCTGTTACAGAGTAAAGTTTATTTTCGCCTACCTATTTACGTCGAAAATCAGGATTGGACGATCGGCATCTAAAAATATCAACTCATGTTCTGAAGAACAAAAGTCGGGCATTAATTATGGGAGAACAAAAATGTATCGGTATCCTCACCAGCGGAGGTGACTGTGCAGGCTTAAACGCAGTTATTCGAGCCGTTGTCTACCGCGCAACGGGAACTTACAATTGGAAAGTGATGGGGATTCGTCAAGCCACCAACGGATTGATGAGTCGTCCCCCTGAAGCAATTCCCTTGGATATTGAGAAAGTAGACTCGTGGCTCACCATTGGCGGTACGATGCTAGGCACGACAAATAAGGGCGATCCTTTTGCTTTCCCGATGCCGGATGGGACTCTACGCGATCGGGCTGAGGACATTATCGAAGGCTATCATCAACTAGGTCTCGATGCCTTAATTGGCATTGGTGGCGACGGCAGTCTCGCCATTCTCAGGAAGATTGCTCAACAAGGCAATTTGAATTTAGTTGCTATTCCTAAAACTATTGATAATGATGTCGGAATTACCGAGCGTTCCATAGGTTTTGATACTGCTGTCAATATTGCGACTGAAGCACTCGATCGCTTGCATTTTACTGCGGCCAGTCACAGTCGCGTCATGATTGTTGAAGTCATGGGACGCGACGCTGGACATATTGCGATCAGTGCCGGAATTTCTGGAGGAGCTGATATAATTCTGATTCCAGAAATCCCTTACACAATTTCCAAAATCTGTGCCCAAATCCAAGAACGCCAAGACCGAGGAAAAAACTACTGTTTAATTGTAGTAGCGGAGGCAGTTCGCACTGAAGAAGGCGAGTTAATAATGCACACAAATCGCTTAGGTCAAAGTCGATTAGGGGGAATTGGTCAGTATTTAGCTGATACAATCTCTGAGTGCAGCGGTGCAGAAACTCGCGTCACTGTTTTGGGACATATTCAACGCGGAGGAACTCCTTCATCGTTAGAAAGATTAGTTGCTTCTGCTTTTGGCATCGCAGCAGTTGATTTAATTGCCGAAGAGAAATACGACTGCATGGTATCTTGGCAAAAGCGGGAAGTTGTGAGTGTTCCTCTGGAAAAGGCGATCGCCAGATACAGTCCTGTAGACTTCAATGGTACTCTGGTTAAAACGGCCCGCGGTTTGGGAATTTGTCTGGGAGACTAAACAATTACCCGTCCGATTTCTCAAAGATTTAGTCCGGGACGCACTCAGAACCAAGAAACCGGGTTTTTCAACCGAGACTGAGGGTTTTAAGCTATTGTATTGTCCTAAAAAACCAAGGTGATGACCGTCTGTGCTTCCAGGACTAAGATTAACCTGGAAGCAGTGACGTTTCAACTATTGAGTGTAACTTGCAATCAGTTCCGAGCGAGTATCGACCCAGAGTGCGATCGCACTCGGAACTACAAAATACCGCAACAAGTGGAAAGGTGAGAAATTGGCACCATTTACTGCACAAATTAGAGTGCGCCATTACGAAATGGACGCCCTCGGTCACGTAAATAATGCTGTCTACCAGCATTATTTAGAACACGCTGCGATCGAACATTTAGAACATTTGGGATTTACTCTCGATCGCTACCGGGAATTAGGCGGCGTCTTTGTAATGCGACGGATAGAGATTGACTATTTGCGATCGGCAGCCTCGGGGGATCGATTGGAGATATCCACTTGGATCGAACAAATGCGCGGCCCGCGCGCTGTCCGCCGCTACGAAATTCGCTTAGCTGGAAGTGACGAAATCTTGTTAAAAGCAGAGGCGCTTTGGGTTTGGGTTGAAGTTACCACAATGCGCCCGCGAGCAATTCCCAAACAAATAATTGATATTTTTGAAGCGCAGTTTCAAGCATTACCAACATCAAGCAAAAATTAACTATTCTGTTGGCAACATCCTGTAAAAATCTCTGGGTTTGTAGTGAGTGCTTCAGCCCTTCATTCCCCCTTTGTAGAAGTACAAAAAGTTGATTGTCGCCGGGGCCGCAAATCCCGATCGCAAAAAGTCGGATCGCCCGCCTGCCAGTTTGGATGCCGCAGAGGTACGATGGAATATAGGGAGGGAGGCCAAGCCGGCGAAGGTTAAGCTTGGTGACAATACCCACAGGAAGGAAAAAATGACACTTAACTTGCGGCGACCGATTTTAATAGGCGGAATAGGACTTTCAGCAGCGCTGTGGCTGCTGGAAACTCTACAGCATTCGGGTTCAGAAATGGGTGAAACGGCACTCATCGGCTTGGCGGCTGCCGGTGCGGGGTATTGGTGGTGGAAGCAACAATCCCCCAAACTCGAACTCGCACTCCCGCAACCCCTGGCGAACCGGGAAGCAGCCGAAAAAGCGATCGCGGCTTCCGAAGCAGCAATTAAATTGCTAGCCTCAGAAGCTCAAAACTCCGCCGATCCTGCTAATCTAACAGCAAAGCTCGATCGGCTCAGAACCGAATTAGACAGACAAGATTTGCGGATTACCGTAACTGGCGGCAAAGCTGTCGGCAAAACTGCCTTAATTCAAGTTTTAAATTCTAATTGGGCCTCTCAACACCCACAAAAGCTTAGTTTACAAGAAACAGCAGCGCTGTTTGCTAATACAAATGCCGATGCCAAAATCAACGGTGATTTAGTGCTGTTTGTAACAGCAGGCGACATCACAGATTCCGAATTTAAAACATTATCTCAACTAGCTTCTGCCGGTCAGCGCGTGCTGCTAGTCTGGAACAAACAAGACCAATATTTGCCAGAACAGCAGTCGCAGGTTTTGAACTCTTTGCAGCAGAAAATGCAAGGAATATTGGGAACAGAAGAGATAATTGCGATCGCAGCTTCTCCCAATGCTATTAAAGTGCGCCGGCACCAAGCGGACGGCACTGTTCAAGAACGGATTGAAAAGCAAGTCTCTCAACTCGACGGGCTGACGGAAAGATTGACTAAAATCTTAACTGAAGAACGGCAACAGTTGGTCTGGGCGAGTGCAGTGCGCGAGGCTGCAAGTATCAAGTTAGAGGCAAAAACCTTCTTAAATGCAGTCAGGCGCGATCGGGCAATTCCCATTATCGAACAATATCAGTACATCGCCGCCGCCACTGTGTTTGCTAATCCGGTTCCGGCCTTAGACTTGCTAGCAACAACCGCCATCAGCACCCAGCTCGTAATCGACCTCGGCGCTATCTACAAGCAACAGTTTTCCTTAGACCAAGCTAAGACAGTAGCTGGAACTTTGGCTAATCAAATGTTCAAATTGGGATTAGTAGAAATGTCTACCCAAACTATTACTGGACTGCTGAAAAGCAATGCCGTCACCTATGTAGCCGGAGGCGCGGTGCAGGGAATTAGTGCAGCATATTTTACCAGAATAGCAGGACTGAGTTTAATTGAATATTTCCAAAGTCAAGAACTGGAAAATGCTGCCAAAGGCATTTTCAGTCTCGATCAGTTGACTAAAACTTTGCAAGCAGTATTTACGCAAAATCAGCAAGTTTCCTTCTTGCAATCTTTCGTCAACCAAGTGGCGAGTCGCCTTTCATCTCAGGTATCTGGGCCCGAAACCGTTAAGTCGGCGGCCAATTAAGTAAAATAAAGGAACAGGCAAGATGCCTGTTCCACAAAAATTTTTTGTTATTGTGAAACAACAGGCAAGATGCCTGTTCCACAATAAATTTTTTGTTATTGTGAAACAACAGGCAAGATGCCTGTTCACAAAAATTTTTTGTTATTGTGGAACAACAGGCAAGATGCCTGTTCCACAATAAATTTTTTGTTATTGTGGAACGGGCATCTTGCCCGTTCAAGATTTTTTGGAAAACTCACCACTAAAAAATTATAAATTTATGAAAAATTGTATTAAAATAAGAAATAGGATTTATAATTCGACGATCAATTATACCTGCTTAGAAAAGCCGATCGCCAATGGCTGACAATTCCCTTCAAGAAAATCGCTTATCTCTTGCCCGCGCCAGTTTGCGCGAAGCCCTGGCGCGCTATTCCCACCTGCGCCAAGGGAAAAAAAACTCGAATAATACAGAATTAGAAGCGGCGCTGCAATATCAGCTAGATATCTTAACTTCCACCTCAGAAAAACTAGACCACAACATAATCCGCATTGCTACTTTCGGCCTAGTCAGCCGTGGCAAGTCAGCCGTATTAAATGCGCTTTTAGGTCACAAAATTCTGCAAACAGGCCCTCTCAACGGCGTGACTCAGTGGCCGCGTTCCGTGCGCTGGAGTGTGCCTTTATCCTTCCTTGACAACGAGGAATCCCCCCAACCCCCTCTTGGTAAGGGGGGGAAAGGAGGGGTGCAAGTAGAATTAATCGATACTCCCGGACTTGATGAAGTGGGCGGCGAAGTCCGGGGCGAAATGGCGAAACAAGTAACTCGCCAAGCTGACTTAATTCTGTTTGTCGTTGCAGGTGATATCACCCGAACTGAATATCAAGCACTGTGCGAATTGCAAACAGCTCAAAAACCGGTAATTTTAGTTTTTAATAAAATTGACCTTTATCCAGAATTAGACAGAAAAGCTATTTTCCAAAGTTTGCAAGCGCTGGCAAATTCTGAAGAGTTAGCAGCCGCTGCGGTAAAAGAGGAAACAGATAGCGAAAATTTGTCCGATCGCCCAAACAACCCATCTGATAAATCTACTGCAAAATCACCGCCTAAAATTGCCAAATCTTTAGAAATAGTCATGGTAGCCGCCGAACCAGCACCGGTGCAAGTGCGGGTGGAATGGTCCGACGGAAAAGTAACTAACGAATGGGAGTCCCCGCCCGCGCAGATAGACGAACTCAAACATAAAATTCTCACAATTCTTAACAGAGAAGGTCGATCGCTCCTCGCTCTCAATGCTTTAGTTGAAGCTAGAGATGCCGAAGCAAATATTGCCCGTCACGTTCTCAAATTGCGACAAACAGAAGCCGAAGATTTAATATGGCAATTTGCGAAATATAAAGCTTTGGCTGTCGGTTTAAATCCAGTGGCATTCTTGGATGTAATGGGAGCAAGTGTCGCAGATTTAGCCTTAATTCGCTCTTTATCCAGACTTTACGGCTTACCCATGACTGGTTACGAAGCCGGGAAACTTTGGCAGACTATTTTCTCCAGTGCTGGCGGCGTACTTTTGGGAGAATTGGGTAGCAGTTTTCTGTTGGGATTTGGCAAAAGTGCGGCGGCTGCGGCCCCGCACATCGGCTTTTCTACTTTTGCCGGAGTCGCTGTCACTCAAGCTAGTTTAGCAGCTTACGGAACCTACGCTGTCGGTCGCGCCGCCCAAGTTTATTTAGAAAAAGGCTGCACCTGGGGCCCCCTGGGACAAGATACGGTAATTCAAGAAATTCTCGCCACCATCGAGCGTAATACAATTATCGATCGCCTGCAGCAAGAGTTTAAAATATGACACAAACAACAGCCATTACTGAAATCATCCAAACTTTAGCAGATGTTGAAGCTCGATTCAATGTTACGCGAACTGAATCCGAGGGATTTTTCCCAGAATGGTATGCAGATTTACCCGAAATTACAGAAGTCGATAAAGCCGCTCTCAATTTAATTCGGCGGCGATATCTCTATCATTTAAATGATGGAAGTCTTACAGAAGGAACCGTTACGCTAATCATGGGTTCGCCTCTATTGGAACGAGCGGGTTTTTACGATCCACCTTTTAAAATGATGGCTGAAAAATCTGTGCAAATTGTTTTAGATGACGAGGATGATGAAGTAGAAACTCTCAAGGGACGGATTGATGTTTTAGTGATGCAAAATCAGTTTTGGGTGACACTCTTAGAGTCGAAGCGCACCACCATTTCAGTAATGTCTGCACTTCCCCAAACACTAGCATACATGACCGCCAATCACCGCAAGGATAGACCGAGTTTTGCTGCGATGACAAATGGCAGTGAAATTGTATTCGTCAAGCTAGACTTTCAGAATCCGCCTCAATATGACTTATCAAGAATATTTTCACCTGTTCCTCTAAGGAACGAACTTTATACGGTTCTTCAAGTTTTGATAAAAATTGGTCAATTGATATCAATTCCGGTTGCACCGGAATGATATAGAGGACACGGCAGTGCCGTGTCCCGACCGCGATTAATTGTAGGGACACGGCATTGCCGTGTCCTGATTTCGGGTAATATTAATTCCGATGCCACCGGATTCGATCTGATTCCCAATTGTTTAATCGAAAATCGTATTACCGTCTCGCGATTCTCACACCTTCCCTAAAATGAGCGATTGTTGCAATTACCGCTATAGAAAAGTAAAATATTCTAATCAGCCAAAAACAAACCCGCATTGACCAAGAAACAATAGTCGGAGCAATACCTGTGAACTGTACAAATCTGGAATTAACTTTTTTTTCAAAGCTGTCAAGGTCTTTCATCTCCGATTGTTTAGTCGGGATAACCGGAAACTGACCCGTATATACGTAATAACCGATAAAACCAGGCAATCCTACTTTTCTATTCAAAAATGAGTTAGTTAATGTTGCAGTTTGCGGAGGCGATAATTTATCGGATTCTCCTACTTTTTCCAGCCAAGAATTATATCTGATGGCTGGCGTAATCATGAACACTAAGGGAACTATAACTATCAACAAAGCTGCACTAATTTTGCGACCGTATTGAGGGTGTAGAAGCCTTGTCGCCACACCGACTCCCATACCGATAAATGCAAATATCAATATATTTAACAGTTCAATAATTTCGATGCCCCTCAACAAATCACCGATAATCAGAATTGTATATAATAATTTGTCAGCTAGTAGCAGAGCTGCCCACTTTATCAGCATGGAAACGCCTACAATAGTAGCTACAATCGCCACATACCCGATGGCACCTAGAACGTACAGTAAAATCGAACCGGCTTGTTTGAATGATTGCATGGAATTATTCACTCTTGTGAAAGTTGAGGAGTCCGATTGACAAAAAAATTTGAAATTTTAGAGCAATCTGGAGTTCCTAATTTGACTTTTAAAATAGATTAGCTTGACATCTTGAAATCAATCTAAAATCTACAATCTACAATCGATCGACAAGTTCCCGCGCCGCCGCTTTGGTGACTTGTGCGATCTGTTCCTTCACAACATCCTCTTCGATCGCCCTGTGGTCTGATTCTAGTTCGCGATCGATCCCCAACCATAAAAGATACTCGATATTACCGGCCGGGCCAAGTAAAGGCGACCACGTTAAGCCGCGTTGCTGCCATCCTAAAGCTGTGGCTGCTTTCCACACTTGAAAAATCGCATCAGCTTGAGTTGCTGAGTCTCGCACTACGCCTTTTTTCCCGACTCTCTCGCGCCCTACCTCAAACTGCGGCTTTACCAGCAACACCGCTTCTCGCGGTGGCGCCAACAATTCCCACAGCGCGGGTAAAATCTTATCCAGGGAAATAAACGACACATCTACTACCGCCAAATCTGCTGGCGCAGAGTCGCCGTAAAGCTCAGTAGCAGTCATGTACCGCAAATTGGTGCGTTCTTTCAAAATTACCCTCGGATCGTTACGCAAGCCCCAATCTGCTTGACCGTAGCCAACATCTATGCCGTAGACTAAGGCGGCGCCGGCTTGCAGCAAACAGTCGGTAAAACCGCCTGTGGAAATGCCGCCGTCGAGACAAATTCTGCCTGCAACGGGAATCGCAAAAACTTCTAAAGCTTTGGCTAATTTGTCGCCGCCTCTGGAAACATAGCGCGATCGCTCTTTGATCTGAATTTTTGCTGCAATGTCAACCTCAGTGCCCGGTTTGTCAACTACCTGTTGATTGATTGAGACTTTCCCAGTCCGAATCAAGGCCTGAGCTTGCTGTCTGGAACTGCACAAATCTAGGCTGACCAATAAAGTGTCTAGTCGCTGTTTAGCCAAGGTTTTTAATCTGTACGGATAGGGTTAAGAACAGTACCAGATTAGCACTTACGCACAAGCCCGACTGCTAATTTTTGGCAATTATGTTGGTTTTGCAATTGTCGCGGGGCGATCGCCCCACCTCAGATTATGTGACTGAGATCGCTTTGATTATGTAGTTTTATCACAGATATACCTTCATAAAATCACACAAAAATTGCGACCAATGGCAGATGATTTATATGCAGATCAAAGCGCTACAAATACCATTAGGGCGATCGACCATGAAAACAATTAACTTTCCTATCAGAAATCCGGGCAATTGTCAAGAAAATCCCCTCGCCTTCGTCAGCGGTGACATCATCCACATTCTTTACCCCAACGGCGAAGTAGAAGCAACAACCGTCGCACAAATCGATCTGGGCCAAACCAAAAATCCCCTGGACAAATGCCTCGTCTGGGGATGTGTGGACGATTTTTAGCACCAGTTTCAAACAAGAATGCAATTATAGGGAAGCTCCCAACCCTTAATTCATAAGTCATTCCCAATTACTTAAATTTTTAATCTATAATTTTTAATCTATAATTTTTAATCTGAAATCTTTAATCTAAAATTGTATAACCCATAAAAAAAGATCGCTTGGAGGCTGTGAGGCCAAAAAAAGCGATCGATCTAACTGCGGCTAACTGCCAGCCACAAGTGCAATTTGCTGCTAAAAGAACTAGCAAATTGACTTAAATATCTTGTTCGCTCAATTCGCGAATCATGTAATCAAAAGGCTGATCCAAAAAAGGCCCCACAGACAAGCCAGCAGCTTCCACCTGAGCCTTAACCATCTCCTTCATAATGCTAATCCCCATCACCGTCGGGCCAATGGGAACGCTGAGAGAATTGTAAGTTTCGCGCAAACCTTGCAGCACGCGCTCGTCGAGCACGTCGGTACTTCCAGCCACGAGGGCGTAAGTAGCATAGCGCAAGTAGTAGTCCATATCCCGCAGACAAGCCGCATAGCGACGAGTCGTGTAGGCATTTCCGCCGGGACGGATCAGTTCCGGCTGTTCAGCAAATAGCTGGATACCAGCTTGCTTGACAATTGCCGCAGCATTGCTGTTAATCGCAGCAGCCGCCTGTACCCGTGCCGTGCCCGTTGCAAAATAAGATTTCAACCGATCGATACCATCTCGGTCTAAATACCTACCAGCAACATCATAGTTTTCAATCAGGCTCGTCACTGCATCGCGCATAAGTTTCTCTCCCAAAAATCTTTATCAATACTTTGCTATCTGAGACAGACCGCCTATTGTAGACTACTACAAATCGGCGTTTGATTAAGATTTGAGATAGGATTTTCACGAAGGGTAGTCTATCCGCGGCAAACTGTCGTAAAATTCAGCCGTTTGCCTTGTATCTTCAGCCGAAAAATCCACAGGGCAAGAATTTCAAACTGCCCGGCCGCACGGGGCCCCTATTTCAAAATTTTGTAGCCATAGATACAAAATAGTGGATACTGAAGGCCTACGATCGCCCACACAGTCTGAAATCGGCCGATCGCCAAGAAACAACCAATATCAGGAGTAAGTCATGTTCCAGACACCCCAAGAAGCCTTAAACTACATAAAAGAAAATAAGATCCAGATCGTTGACCTCAAATTCATCGATATGCCGGGGATCTGGCAACACCTTTCCCTGTACCACGACCAAATCGACGAAACCGCATTCACAGACGGCGTACCCTTCGACGGTTCCAGCATTAGGGGCTGGAAAGCCATCAACGAATCAGACATGACGATGGTCATCGATCCGACCACCGCTTGGATGGACCCGTTCATGGCAGAACCGACCATCAGCTTCATTTGCAGCATCAAAGAACCTCGCACCGGCGAACCGTACAGTCGCTGTCCCCGCACCATTGCCCAAAAAGCCATAGACTACTTGCTTTCGACCGGTCTCGGCGATACAGCATTCTTTGGGCCGGAAGCAGAATTCTTCATTTTTGACGACGTTCGCTTCGACCAAACCCAAAATTCCGGCTACTATTACGTAGATTCGATCGAAGGTCGCTGGAATTCCGGCAAAGAAGAAGCAGGCGGCAACCTCGGCTACAAACCGCGTTACAAAGAAGGTTATTTCCCAGTAGCACCAACCGATACCTCTCAAGACATGAGAACGGAAATGCTGCTGACAATGGCAAAATGCGGCGTACCAATCGAAAAGCACCACCACGAAGTCGCCACCGGCGGTCAATGCGAACTCGGTTTCCGCTTTGCAACTTTAGTACAAGCCGCCGACTACTTGCTGACTTACAAATACGTCATCAAAAACGTCGGCAAAAAATACGGCAAAACCATCACCTTCATGCCCAAACCGCTGTTTAACGACAACGGTTCCGGGATGCACGTTCACCAGTCGATTTGGAAAGACGGCCAACCTCTATTTGCAGGCGATCAATATGCAGGTTTCAGTCAAATGGGACTGCATTACATCGGCGGCATTCTCAAGCACGCACCGGCACTTTTGGCAATCACCAACCCCACGACCAATTCCTACAAGCGTTTAGTTCCGGGCTTTGAAGCGCCTGTAAACTTAGCTTACTCTCAAGGGAATCGATCGGCATCAGTGCGGATTCCGTTGTCGGGAACCAACCCTAAAGCCAAGCGGTTAGAATTCCGCTGTCCCGATGCCACATCCAACCCCTATTTAGCATTTGCAGCCATGCTGTGCGCCGGCATTGACGGCATCAAGAATCAAATCGATCCGGGCGAACCTTTGGACGTGGATATCTACGACCTTTCCCCTGAAGAATTGAGCAAGATTCCTTCGACTCCCGGTTCCTTGGAAGGCGCTTTAGAAGCTTTAGAAAAAGACCACAGTTTCTTAACTGAAAGCGGCGTATTTACCGAAGACTTCATCCAAACCTGGATTTCCTACAAACTTGACAATGAAGTCAACCCGATGCGCCTGCGTCCTCACCCCTACGAGTTTGCTCTCTACTACGACTGTTAGAAAATTAATAATTAAAAATTAAAAGTTAAAAATGGTAATTATACCATTTTTAACCGATGATTTTTAATTAATAAGAACGCCGCCCTTAAAAGCGGCGTTTTTTTCGAGTTTAGAACTTCTGGATCAACGCCCAGACTCTCCCGTTCCCCGACACTATCTGGGCAACGCTGTTAGTAGTAGGGCCCATTGTAGCCTCAGAGACCTCCTCTACAGCCCATTTATTTGCTTTCTCATCAACAATAAACAAATCGTCAGCGGTAGTACCTTCCTGAACCCGATATATCTTATTCAAAATGAAACGCTGTCGCGCCTCAGCTTTTGGTATGCCCGTAACTTCATCAGGATCGATTGAGAGGGTACTGCCTTCTTTTAATGTACCTTTTGAGTTGCTTAAATTGCGATCGTCCCTTTGAGCAACTCGCACGTCATGAAGCTGCAAACCAGCCTCTGTCTCAGAGATATTTGAGACAGCAGCTAGGGCCCCACTTTTTTCCAAACCGAGAACCGCTGCAAAAGCCGTCAAAATTAGCAAAAGCTTGACATGATTCACCGTATTTATACTCCGCATATTTGTGAGATTATGCACTCATTCTAAATTAGCAATTAGCAATTAACAATGACTAAACGATGTCCGATATTTTTGTGATGATCCGCAATCAGAGTAACGTCGCCATGACTTCAGTTGACGGCATTGCGTTTGTCACTTTACTGACTCAAGAAGGACGAGTGCTGGCCGAGGAGACAGTTGACCTGTTTGAGGCCGATGTGAATTTTGATAACCTGAAGCCAGGAAAATATACTGTAGTTGTCAGGCATGAAGGCGTTGAACCTCGATCGGCAACTTGTAGTGTTACAATCACCGATGAAGATAAAGTAATCATGCTGACATTTGTTTACTTGGAGCTAGAACGGGTGCTGCTCCGCATTCAAACTTCAACCGAAGAAAGACTATGACCGTGAAAGTTACTCCGCCAAATTCAATTAAAATGTTTCGCTATCGAGTACATTTCTTAGCAAAAGACCTCTGGAGGGAAAAAAACCCGGTTTGTCGGATGAATCTGGCTTTACAGTTAGCAGATGTGGCGACAACTTTGGCTAGGTTAGAAGTAGAAGAGGCGCGAAAATTTCAACAAGAGTCTGCTAGTGGGGAAGCTTCAGACTCGACGGAAACTGAAAAGTTTTGAGTGTATGAGGTTGCTGTCTGTGATCCGCGCAACCCTTGCGTGATAGTAGTTTTAAAAAATAACGTAACTGTATAAAAGCTCCAAAACCTGATATTCATCAGTCATTTTTAATCTCAAATCTACAATCTAAAATGGTATGACTTGCAACTCAAAACTATTGTCATTGGTTGAGCTAGTAAAAAAACTGTCTGTATAAAATTGAATCTCCGGGGAGCATCTCATATTTGTAAAAATACTGATTCTGGCTCCTGACTTCTGACTCTTTCCTTCTGCCTCCTGCCTCAAAACTCCTGCCTCAAAACTTCAATTTCTAGCTTGGCTGCTTTCATTGAGATGCTCCCAAATCTCCGTACTAAACAATAACTTTCACCCTTGCGAGGTAATTGGTTGTGGAAAAAAGTGCGTTACACTTATACAAGTATCTTTACAAAACAACATAAAAGCATGACTGTTGCCTATCCCCGCAAGCTTCGCAACGCAATGGGAGCGCGCGAAATTTTAGCTAATGTAGTGCGCGATCGCGAACTGCACCTGATCACCCTCAACCGCTACCGCTACAGCGAACAGCGCAGTTGCAAAGACCTCACGGACGTGATCGAACGGCTAGACGGGGAACCGGCCGAACTCGTGCGCGACCTCTCGCGGCACATTTCCGACGAAGCGCGACACGCTATGTGGCTCACCGACTTGCTGGTAGACCTCGGCAAAAATGTGGGAACGCCGCCGGGAATCTCCTACATTGACGAATTTGAGCGCCTGCTGGACAAAGAGCAATACCGCAACCTCGATGACGGTATAATTGCAGCCTTAGCCGCAATCAATGTCACCGAAAAGCGGGGCTGCGAATACTTCTCAGCGCACATCCACGCCCTCAAACAGGCTCCCCAAACCGCAGAAAACATCAAAATCCGCGAAACCATCGAAAAGATTTTTCCCGAAGAAGCTGGTCACGTCCGCTGGGGCAACCGCTGGCTGGCCCAAATCGCCGACAAAAGCCCGGAACACCGCCAAAAGGTGGAACAGGCAAAGCGCAAGTATGTGGCGATCGAACAAGCAGCTTTTGAATCGGGAATGGATATCATGCTGGGGGCAGAACTCCGTCGCGTCACCCGCCTAGTTGATATTGCCAACACCATGCCGATGTGGGAACGTCCGCAATACCTGATGGAACGCTTGCCCGCAAGCCTGCTGGCCCCCGATCTGCAAATGACTAGAGTCGATGTCGCTCAGCGCGCCTGGAACCGCGACCCGCAGGCATTTATGGAGAAATTGGTGCCCATGTTCCTCAACGGCTTGAATACCATTGAGAAGAAGCCGGCGGCGACTAAGCCCAAGGCTTAAAAACGATCGCGAACCTGGTTGAAACCGCTCTGCAAGTCAAACTTGCGTCTGCCTCCGCAAACAAGCGAGATCTACTGGTTCCCAGGCATAGCCTCGGAACCAGTTATTTAAAGTCATAATTTGTACTCGTTACCAGGCAGATCCTGGTAACGCAGATCCAGATGCTATGCCTCAAGTTTTCGTAGTTAAGCGAGGCGGAGCCTCTGGACATCGGTTCCCAGGCAGAGCCTAGGAACAAGTTACTCTGGACGGAGCTTTAAGATTTAAAATTTACAATCTGAAGAACATAGCAAGTAAACTGATTATTGGAATAGTTTTCCATCTAAATATAATCATGACTACCAGCGAGCCGAACATACAAACAGCTTCCGCAGAAAGCCTATCGAGGGAAAGCGCGATCGCCTCCGAGCAGGTCGAAAAAGCCACAGCCGTCACCTATGCAGAAGAAATTGAAACTGTCATCGCCAGCATGGCTGTAGACCAAAAAGTGATGGTCGGTCAAAGTGAAGCTGGCGGACATCTTTGGAAGTTTAAGTACGGCAGTGTTGAAGTGTTCGTGCAACTCACGGGCGAAACCGAAGAAGATACTTTGACTGTTTGGGCTTTTGTACTGCAGTTGCCTGCGAAGAATGAAGCTCAATTAATGCGGAAACTTCTAGAAATGAATTGGCTGTCTACTTTGGAATCTCATTTTGCGATTGTTGACAATCAAGTTGCGGTAATATCGACTCGGACGATCGCCGAAATCTCGACCGGAGAAATTTCTCGTGCTATCACTATTGTCGCCACGATCGCCGATGATAATGACGATATTCTGCAAGCAGAATTCGGTCAGTAGTCATTAGGGTGCGCGACTTTTGAGCGAGCCACACTCCGCTAAATTATTGGCCGTCGCGCACCTGACATTTAAGTAGCGTGCGCGACTTTTGCGTCTATTTATTTAAAGAGAAATGGTTTTACAGATGAAGCCATACGATCTAATTCTCCTTTGTTGTGTTTGAGAAGATTATGTCCCCATAACTCATTTGTGTTGTCAGAACAATCTTTTGCAAGAGCTTCTCCAATCTCCTCAAAAGTCTTTTTGATGTCTGTCCTTAGATTCTCTGGTTCAGATAGCACTCCCAGCACGAATACTCTTGCTTCTAGATCCTCTGGAATATGACTTTTTACATAACTCAACCGATTTTCATCATCATCGAAATCAATGAGCAAAACCATCCTTCTTTGTGGTAATTGTCGCATTTCAGACGCATACTCCTTCGTGAATTCCTCCACAGTTTTTATCCAACCACCACGAAGTGGCAGGACTTTAACAGCACGGTTATTAAGGTTTTGCCCAAGAAGAAATCCGTTGGCAATCTGGCGATTAGCATCATCTTCGGCCAACACATGAATGTGCGGTTGATACTTATTACTCATAGCTCTATGTCGCCACCAATCAAGGCATTTATCAGGTCGCCTTTAACAGACATCTCACTCAGCGGTCTGACTAAAGTTGGCTCTAAGTGGCTTTTGCGATCTAATACAAAGGTATTTTCATTTGAAAACTTGCGGATTGCTTCAGGATTATGCGAGGTCACTAAGATTTGACCGCTATTTTTAAATGAGCGTCGCAGAGACATTACAAGGGTGCATCTCACTTTTGCGAATGTGTCAAAAAAGAGTTAAAATGAAAAAGCTAGTAAAATCGTCAAATAAAGATG
>NZ_JAUBSH010000127.1:0-17357 GCF_036704705.1 Microcoleus sp. K1-B1
GGACTATTTTTTTTCTTTGCATGATCTCGGTTGATTCGTTTTTTGCGAATCATAAATGGTTCAACTCGGGCTCAACTGCTTGCCCGGTAAAGGTTTCATCCTATTTTACCTTTTTTTGTCTACCCCCTTGACAATTTGCACTTTTTCTTAACTTGTCACAAATGATCCCTGATAGGGTTTTATGGTTTTTCCGACCTTTCGCCAGAAGACTGTGGCAAATTGTTAATCGAGTTTCAATCCCTGATAGGGTTTTATGGTTTTTCCGACATTCTCGCAGGTCGCCGGGGTTGATCGGCTCAAGTTTCAATCCCTGATAGGGTTTTATGGTTTTTCCGACTGTTTCTAAAGTGTCGGGAGAAATATCTAATTTGTTTCAATCCCTGATAGGGTTTTATGGTTTTTCCGACTCAAAAACGCCGCCGACTTTATCCTTGACTTGGTAGTTTCAATCCCTGATAGGGTTTTATGGTTTTTCCGACTCAATCTGAGATTGCCGCGCACGGAGCTAACTGTGTTTCAATCCCTGATAGGGTTTTATGGTTTTTCCGACCCCCAATGCGGCACCCGGTACCGAATAGAAATTTGTTTCAATCCCTGATAGGGTTTTATGGTTTTTCCGACTCGCGCGTGCACGCATTCCTTGTTTTAATTATATAGCGTTTCAATCCCTGATAGGGTTTTATGGTTTTTCCGACTTGATGATTCTTGTGCCTGTGATGACCAAATAGGTTTCAATCCCTGATAGGGTTTTATGGTTTTTCCGACGGTTCTCTTGTTAAACCGGAGGATTATAATTTTGGTTTCAATCCCTGATAGGGTTTTATGGTTTTTCCGACAATTTTGGCAGTTTTGCTGTCGATCGCTCCCGCCCCGTTTCAATCCCTGATAGGGTTTTATGGTTTTTCCGACCTTACGAAAACCCCGTCATCAACCTTGTCACCAGTGTTTCAATCCCTGATAGGGTTTTATGGTTTTTCCGACAGCATCAGTTTGTTGATATTAGTTTAACTCGTGGTTTCAATCCCTGATAGGGTTTTATGGTTTTTCCGACTAGATGAGTTTGTCACTCAGTTATTTGTATTTTATGTTTCAATCCCTGATAGGGTTTTATGGTTTTTCCGACTCCGAAATTTGTTAAGCACGCATTGTGTTTTAGTTTCAATCCCTGATAGGGTTTTATGGTTTTTCCGACAGGTCTACTAACTCTGGCTTAATTGTTTCTGGTTCTGGTTTCAATCCCTGATAGGGTTTTATGGTTTTTCCGACAGGGAAAAGTAAATTGTAATACCGTTCTAATTGGCGTTTCAATCCCTGATAGGGTTTTATGGTTTTTCCGACCATCTAAAGTTAATAATTAGATCTCACACATACTAGTTTCAATCCCTGATAGGGTTTTATGGTTTTTCCGACATTGATGATTTATCTTCTGGGTTTGCTACTAAATTATGTTTCAATCCCTGATAGGGTTTTATGGTTTTTCCGACAATAGAAGTTCTTAAAGCTAAGAACAAAACAGCTTGTTTCAATCCCTGATAGGGTTTTATGGTTTTTCCGACTCTAAGTTAGAAATTTGGCTAGTAATTTTGGAGGTTTCAATCCCTGATAGGGTTTTATGGTTTTTCCGACAGTCGTACAAAAAACCTCGAAAAGTCAATAGTTACGTTTCAATCCCTGATAGGGTTTTATGGTTTTTCCGACTAAATCGACTGCTTCCCGCCACCTTTGCAACTCCGTTTCAATCCCTGATAGGGTTTTATGGTTTTTCCGACTGGGGTGATTGTGGCGAAAATGCCCGCATCCTTGTTTCAATCCCTGATAGGGTTTTATGGTTTTTCCGACCTTATAAAACTGCTCAGTCGGAAGCCAACGAAAATGTTTCAATCCCTGATAGGGTTTTATGGTTTTTCCGACTTTCATCTGTATCAATATTTGTGTAAATTACTCCTGTTTCAATCCCTGATAGGGTTTTATGGTTTTTCCGACCTGCTGCAATATTTTCTACAATTTCCAGATTTGGTCTTGTTTCAATCCCTGATAGGGTTTTATGGTTTTTCCGACATCACATCCCTTACCCCAGTCCGGCAATTACCCCGTTTCAATCCCTGATAGGGTTTTATGGTTTTTCCGACGGAATGTAGGTTGCCGAAGTTGTCCCAACTTTGCGTTTCAATCCCTGATAGGGTTTTATGGTTTTTCCGACTTAATGTTTCTTGTGAGTTAATCCCAAATCCCAGCAGGTTTCAATCCCTGATAGGGTTTTATGGTTTTTCCGACTCTGTATCCCTCTGGATATCGTTCCACGGTAGTAGTTTCAATCCCTGATAGGGTTTTATGGTTTTTCCGACATTCAGCTTGGAGGAAAGCAAAGTTACTCATTGGTTTCAATCCCTGATAGGGTTTTATGGTTTTTCCGACCTGTTGCTGAACTGGTAGATTTAGCGATCGAAAAGTTTCAATCCCTGATAGGGTTTTATGGTTTTTCCGACTCGCGTCGATCGCCTTGTAATCCATACCGTCGCCGTTTCAATCCCTGATAGGGTTTTATGGTTTTTCCGACGAAACTGTTTCCCCGACGTGCTCAGAGCAATCCAAGGATTGCGTTTCAATCCCTGATAGGGTTTTATGGTTTTTCCGACTTTTTTTTAAAAAATATGGGTCTTGGCACGGTTGTGGTTTCAATCCCTGATAGGGTTTTATGGTTTTTCCGACGCTGGCTACCTGATCACGAGTGGCTAGCCTTTACCGGTTTCAATCCCTGATAGGGTTTTATGGTTTTTCCGACATCGGCTCGGCTGCGATCGCAGAATTTACGCCAAACGTTTCAATCCCTGATAGGGTTTTATGGTTTTTCCGACTTTTGATGAGTTTCCTTTTTCCAAGAAGTTTTCGTTTCAATCCCTGATAGGGTTTTATGGTTTTTCCGACAGCCCGTTCCAGAAGCTTTGCTGTATTTGGTTTTCAAGGTTCATTTGCGTCTGCATAAAACAAAAGTACCATTTCAGCCTTCGACTTGTCAATACCAAAATTTTCATACAGCCTCAAACCCTTATCCTGCATAAATTTCAGCGATTGCGTCTACCACTTTTAAGCTTGAAGTGCCTCTAACCCTTAGAGCATATACATTATAGCCCCAAAAATTCACCCCTCGATTTTTACACCTACTCCCAGACGCATTTTCCACCCAAAAACAGCCACCAACCGATCACCACTTCCCCAAAGCCCCCCAAACCGTACCCGAAACCACGCCCCAAATCGCCCCCAAACCAGCCCCCACGATCGCCCCCGCCACAGGCCCCAACTCCACCGGCACCCCAGCGCTAACAGCCGGAAACATCGCAGACACCACCGCCCCCAACACAGCACCCGCAAAAGTCCCCAAAAAACTGCCCCAAATCGCCCCCAAACTCCCACCATTAACACCCGAAGGCTGAAACGAAATCGGCAACTTCGGCGCAAACCCGCAAAAACCCAACAAACCCCCAGAAACCACACCCCCAACAGAACCCACACCAGCCGCCACGATCGCCACACCCAGCAGCAAACCAGCAAACTCATTCACCGGCCGCATCTGGACACCGTATTGCTGCCAAACCACCAACCCAGCCCCCAACAAAACACCAGCCAGAGTCCCCACAAACGAGCCCCAGACCGCCCCCAAATACCCTCCCCGCCGGCCCCACACCCTCCCCATCGGCAGCGCCAGAGGAGGCTGAAAAGTTGCCCAAACACAGCCCCAGAGAGCACCAACCCCCGCCCCAGCCAAAATCCTCTCCCCGATCCCCGGAGTGCTATTAATCGCCCCAAACACCGCACCGCCGATCGCCGCCAACAAAAAAGCCCCCCAAGACGCCCCCACCAAAACTCCGCCCCACTTCCGCCAAATCTGATTCGGCGGCAAAGTAAAAACGCCCCACATTACCCCAAAAAAACAGCCCCAAATCGAACCAACAAAAATCGCCCCCCAAATAGCACTGCCGCCCTCAGCTATTGCCGAATAAATCCCCCCGATCGCCGCCAAACACAAACTACCCCAAACACCTCCCCAAGCAGCATCCTGAAAAATGCGCTCAAACTTACCCACCGGAAGCTGAGGCGCAGGAGTCCGACTCCGAGAAGACATCGGCATCGGTAGCAACGGCACTGCGTACTGGCCGAGGGGGCGTGGCAGCCCCGTGGAGGGCTGTTGCCGACGCACTGCGGGCTGGGGTACGACAGGCGGTGGTTGGGGCTTTTTGCGCTTGGTTTTCGCGGGCTGCAAGTGCAATCCGTGGCTGATTGCTTGCCGTGAAGGAAACGGATCGCGCCCTTTCAGGAGTTTTGCCCGATCGCACCAAGGGCACCGGCTGAGATGATTTCCGTATTTATGCTGACTGTTTTTGCTGCAAGTTACCAAAGCATCTTCGGCTTCCCGAATCGCATTCACCCAAGTTTTCGCATCCGGGCGCGCCGCCGGATTGCCGTGCCCTTCCTCAAAACAGCGGATAAACAGTTGCCGCAGCCGGGGATGCAGCATCTCAAAAGGAGGCGCAGCGGGCATCGGGCGGTAAGGAATCCGTTTCGTACCTGTAGGGAAATGGCCCGATCGAATTCTCGCTTCCAAAGACGGCGGTTCATCGCTACCGAGATAAACTCCCGAAAACGGATGCGTACCTTCCATCAGCAATTGAAAAATTAATACCGCTAAACCGAACAAATCGTGCTCTGGAGATCGATCGATATCGCGGAAAGTCTGGCCCTGCAACTCCGGCGGCGTAAACTCCGGTTTCCCCACGGGACACCGATAAACGTAACCCGTATAAGGATCACGCACTTGAAACGAATCCGTGTCTACCAGCGTTACCAACGCCGTATCCGTCACGAGAATGTTCGACTCGTTTACATCGCCGATGACGTAACCCCTGACGTGGAGGGCGTTTACAGCCGAGGCGAGATTTCTGGCGGTACGGTGGAGGTAAAGATAGCTAAATAGCGGTTTTTGTTCGCGCCTGGTTTTGGGTGTGTAGAAAGTGTGTACCGGCATCACTTTGTTGACGCGCGGCATCACAAAACCGACGATTTTTTCTCGCCCGCCGACAGTATGCAGCAAATCGATCGGCCAAGCAATGGAAGCGTGCCCCGGTTCCGCGATCGGCGCATCCGGCGGCATACTGAACATGACTGTGAGTTTGTCGCCGTCTTCGTCTGTCGGTTTGTGGTAGATTTTTGCTACAAGGGACGAGTCTTGGGCGATCGGGTAGATGCGACCTTCACCCCCACTGGCGATCGCGGTTTTGGTGTCGATCGCAATCAGTTGTCCGCTAAATTGGCGCTGCAACTGCATAGAATTCGCTTAGGGTATGGGGGCATCAATCGATTTTAGATTTTAGATTTTGGATTTTAGATTAAAGAAAGCTACCCCACTGATAAATCCGTAATTCTATTTTATTGTGGGGAGTAAGGGTTGGGCAGGAGAGCCCGCCCTAGAAAATTCAGCAACAGGCTACGAGGGCCTGTTCCACGATAATTCTATTTTATTGTGGGTTGGGCAAGAGAGCCCGCCCTGGAAAACTCAGCAACAGGCTACGAGGGCCTGTTCCACAATAGTTCAATTTTATTGTGGGGAGTAGGGGTTGGGCAGGAGAGCCCGCCCTGGAAAACTCAGCAACAGGCTACGAGGGCTTGTTCCACAATAGTTCAATTTTGCAGTTGTGCTTACAATTGATTGGGATCGATGCCCATTTCTCGGAGTCTTGCTTCCAAAGCTTGCGATCGCGATCGTTCTTGTTGCAGCAGCATTTCTGCCTGTTCGGCCCGCGCCTCGGCTTGCTGTCGCTGTCGATCGAGTTCCACAAAACTCCTAAACGGTTCTCCAGAGGGCCCGAACATTTCGAGTCCTGTTTCTGATAATTGAAACCGCACTCCCAGTCTCGGACTTACCCAACCATCAATTTGTTCGATCGGTTCTAATTTTCCCTCAGCCCGCAACCATCCTATCAGTTCCAATTTTTCTGGATCGTACAAATAGTATTCTTCCACACCATAGCGTTCGTAAAATTGAAATTTTTGCATCATCGGAGTCAGACGATTTCCCCGCGACCAAATTTCAAATGCGACTTGTGGCGCAATATCATTTTCATACCACTGTTGATAGGAACCTCGATATCCTTTGGGGATGCCAAAAACTGCCATTACATCTGGTGCTTGAGACAGTTTGTTATTGCCTTCCACCGGATACCAAAGCAAGTCACCTGCTACAAAAACATTGGGATCATCGGCAAACAGCAATTCTAAGTTTTCTTTAATCCAAACAATTAATCGAAACTGATCCGTATTGTTTGACATCGGTTCGCCGTTATCGTCGGGGTAGATGATATTTGATTTTTCGGGAGATTGCAGTTGTGTAACCATTGCTGTTTCCCCAATTTTTTTGACAAGTTGATTTTATTTTAGTCGATCGCCTGTTTCCTCTTCCAGTTCGTCAACTGCGGTTTGGATAAAGTTATCCACCAACCAGTCGCGGGTACGCGAGAAATTGCTTCTCAACTCCAGGTACTGACTGCCTAGTTTTGCCTTAAAGTCTTTGGGGAAAATCTCTTTAGCGACTAACATATTTTTCCAGCGAGTTAGCTGGCTGGCGTTGCGTTCGGGAAAGCGGTTGTACAAATAGTCGATCGCGATCGCATCTAGAATATCCGCCCCCAGGATTTCCCGGCGTTTCACCTCGTTTTCGGGCCCTATGTGTCGCCGCTGAGTCAGATCCCCATGCTGGCAAACATTTGGTTCAATCAAGTGCTGAATCAGCCAGTTTCCCCCACGAAAAAAATCGCGATCGAAGTCCAAGTAAATCGCGCCAAACAAAGCTTCACAAGTCTCAGAAAAAACTCTATTGTACTCGCTTTCTTCTGTTTCTCTCCCATTCCCTACGCGCCAACCAAGTTCATTTAATTTCAATTTTTGTGCAAAATCCGCAAGTTTTTTGGGTCCTGCTAAACGAGCTTTTAAGGTTGAGATAGCATCGGGATCGAGTTCGGGATATTCGCGGTAGAGGTAATCGGTAACAACCGCACCGAAAATCGCTCCCCCTAAGAGTGACAGCCGTTTGTACTTAACCTCTTGCCAAGCGGGAGACTCCTCCGGGCGATCGGAGTAATAGCTGGTAGAGTAACGGCAATTCAAGGCGATTTCCAGCAATTTTGTCTGCTGAAAGCTGGAAAGGTCGATCGCTGCTTTGACTGCTTCAATATCTACCTTTTTATTTTTTATTAGCTCTAATTCTTCTTCACATTTTCCCCACTTTTCTAACCAATCACCGCCCGCATCTTCCACATACAAATCCACAAAATCTACCCCGTAATTCATCCATTCATCCTGCATTTTTCTGGCTGCTTCCAGTTCTTCCCAGACTTTTTGCAAGTTATTCTCAACGGTATGTGTACCTTGTACTGTCATAGTATTTGATTTTGATGTAATTAGATTTTATTTCCAACAATTTCACCGCAATTAAATCAAATCTCAATTCAATTTAGGCAGAGTTGCTAGTTATTTCACCCGATTGATTGCTGCGGTAAATGTTCCCATTGCTTAGCCTTCGTATCCAGCACCTCTTGCCAGTGTCTAACCAACCCCTCCCGGAGACAGAAAAGGGGAGGAAAAAGCTTGGTCTGTTTTCCCTTTTCCAGAAGCAGGCTGGGGCTTAGGTTTTTGGCATTGTCGAAAATTGTGCAATATATGAGTTAGTCAAATTTTTTTTCACAGAGTATGGAGCAGTCGAACTATTCTCAGCAGCAGATATGCTTGATTTACGGGAACTTGAGGTAACGACCTGCGGGCAAATTATCACTATTATATAATGCAATGTTAACTAACTGATTCAGGAAATTTGCATCGTTTTTATCATAACTTAAAAATAATCCTCTGTCAATCCCCCAATCTTGAAGAGTTTGTTGCCAATTCTGATATTTTTGTTCAGAGAATTCATCCGAAAGAGTTGTGACTTGAATGCAGAGGGGCTGCTGTTGGCGGCTACTAACGATCGAATCGGTTGCCATAGAAAGATCTGCAACATATCGATACAAAACAGTGCCTTGGCGATCGACAATTCGGGCTGCGATCGCACGAATCACGAGATCATCACCCGGATCGAATTTGCCGGCCTTGAGTTTTTGTTTCCAGATAAAAAATTTGCGATCGTTTTCGCTCAGCCATTTAGGAAATAGATAGCTGTACCAATACCTTTCCCCCGGAGTCATTAACTCAAACGCGGCTTGCTGTTCTCTTTCCGAAGGTAGAGATTGAACTGCCAGCCAAACCTGAGAATCTCGGATAAGCTGCAGCAAAAAAGCCATCACAAATTTTTTAGCCGTTAGCGAACCGGGTTTAATATCTTTCACCCAGCGATTGATTTCATCCAATCTTCTCGCCAAACTCGGATCTATTAGATATGCGTCGCTAATTAGGGAGTTGAGCTGATCCTTAATCTCTTGTGCTTGCAAATGACGACCTACTGTACAAACTAAAGCAGAATTGTTGACACCTCGATTTTATTATAGAACCGCACCAAATTTTCACCGCTGATGAGGTTGAACGCATTAGGCTTGTTGCAAAATTCAGAATCGGAAATTTTTAATCGCAAATCAACGCCAATTCACGCAGATGGGTGTTGGCTTTGGCAAAATGTCTATGAAAATGTCTATTTTTAATTGTCCTGTGCCTCCGAACTCAAAAAAGTTGCTAACAATAATGTTAAGTCATCATCGGTGCGTTCGGAAACCCGGGGCGATCGCAAGAATGACTCTAACTGCTGTTTCGCATCTTCTTCTTCTTTCCACTCGCCCGAAAACCGAAACAAAGGCGCAAAAAATGGCTTGTGCGGCGTGCCTTCTGGGATTTTGAGCGCTAGCATTTGCAAGCCGTCGGAAAATACGGCTAAGTGCCGCAGTTTTTCCCGAAGTACCTGAAATTGCGCTGTTTCTATCGCATTCGGCGAAATCAAAAAGATAGTTTCGTTGATGTATTCGCCGCAGGGAGGTACAGTCAGGGCGATCGCATTTCCTGCACTATCACCTGCTACCGCCGCACCGTCGCCGATTTGAGCAACTGCGATTAATTCTGGCGTAGCAACAACCGCAATTAAAGTGCAGGCTAAATCTCTCGCAGCCACTTCCCGCACTGCCGCTTCTGCTTCCACCTGTGCCCGCGCAACTTGCAGTGATGCTGTCAAGAATACCTGCCATTCATCGTCATTTTGAGGCAGCCTTTCCTGTTGCTGGCAAATCGTTTCGACAACCGCTTCCACAGCAATTTTTGCCCCAACTTCTGCGAGTGCTGCGGAGCCCGCACCATCGGCAACCGCTGCCGCTAAAACACCGTTTGGCAAGAGACGCCAGCAGTGGGCATCTTGACAAGGCTGCGATCTTTTTTCGTGGCTCGTACCTATCACCGATGCCGCTACAACTTGCCAATTAAAGGATGAATTCTGCATTAATAACTCTTTAACTCAAAACTTCGTAAATTCACAACTATGCAAAGTCTGGACTGGTTTATTTATCCCTAATTAGGTAGGGCGATGCACACCACATCTTACTTATTATGTATGGCTATGCACACCGCACCTTACCGCTTGTCACTTACTAATGACCAATGACTTCCAACTAATGACTAAACAGTTCCCCATCCGGGTGGCGGCAGTGCTACTTGTTCATCAATTTTTGAGTGAGAAACTCTCTGCATACTAGCCGACAGCCAGATGAACATCTCTCTAAAGTCTAATCCTCTCAATTTTACAGGCGTGCGCTCGACAATTTGCGCCAGACGGGTGATATTAGCACCTTCCACTCCGACTGCAAAAAATGCCACGCGCTTGTTAGTTTCTTCCTCTTTAATCCGCTGTGCTGCTATTTCCACAACATCGTCGGATTCGCCTTGAGGTTCGCCGTCGGTAATCATAAATACCCACGGGCGGTAATAGGTAATGCCGTTGTTGCGGTATTCGGATTTGCGGGCGGCAATGGTATCTAATGCTAGCTGAATGCCTGCGCCCATGTGCGTTTGTCCTTGAGCTGTAAGCAGTGGCGTCTCGAACTGGTCGGCGGTCACGAAGTCTTGCACGACTTTGATATGATTGTCAAATGAAATAATCGCGACTTCGACTCGCTTTTTAGCTAGTTCGTCTTTAATTAGGTCATTCCTAAAAATTTCCAGCCCCTCATTCAAGGCATCTATGGGTGCGCCTTGCATGGAGCCGGAGGTGTCCAGCAGGAGGACGCAAGGACAGCGCGGCTCTGGGTTTTCGGCAAATTCTACGGCTTCGTCTAGTCTCATGGTTCGGGGTTGACCTGGGAGTGGCTCGATTTCTAGGTTTGTTACTTTCTACCCTAGCAAGTAGGTGACATATTTAACTCAATCTGCCGGATGGCGATCGTATTTTACCATTTACGTGAATCGATTTTTGATTTTTGATTGTAGATTTTAGATTTGAGAATTGGATGTCTGCAGTCAAAAAAACAAATTTATTCCTGCCTGTGGTAATATAGACTAATAGTATTACTGCAAAATAAGGATAAATCTTATGATTGCAACAGTTAAGCAAAAATTAACCTTTGACCAATTCCTTGTAGAATGTCCAGAAGATGGACTCTATGAACTGGTAAACGGAGAAATTGTAGAGATGAATGCCACAAGAAATCATGAGGATGTTGCGGATTTTACGTCTGACTCATTTAAAGATGAAATTAAACGGCTAAGTTTAAATTATGTAGTCAAAAATACCGCCGTTATCAGAACTGTAACTAAAGCCGGAATCGAACAAGGGCGGAGACCGGATGTCAGCGTCATTGATCGCGATTTGTGGCGATCGAACCGTTCTGCTTATGCTGCATTGCGGGAACCAATTCAACTGGCAGTGGAGGTAACATCAACAAATTGGGAGGACGATTATATAGACAAATTGGACGAATATCGGCGCCTCGGAGTTCCTGAGTATTGGATTGTCGATTATTTAGCAATTGGCAGCAGGGAATTTCTGGGAAATCCCAAAGTTCCAACTGTATTTGTTCACCTTTTGGATGCAGATGGCAACTATCAAAGAAGCGCGTTTAAAGGCAGCGAACGAATTGTGTCGCGGACTTTTCCAGAATTACCGCTGACAGCAGAAGAGGTGATGAATGTTTAACTTCAGTTAATCCAGCTAGCCCGACTATTCTCCATAAACAATCACTAAAAATATGAAATCTATTTCTGATAAAAAAAATTCTAATCAAAAAGCTATTAGTCCTTGGAGTTACAAACCTTGGTGGTGCCAGCCTTGGTCGATTCTTTTAACTGGTACTAGCCTGATTAGCGGTAGTTGGTTTTTATTAAAAACTGTTTGGATAACTGTTTTAGTCGCGATTCCTTTATTAGCTTGGATGGGTTTTTTCTTGTTAGTTTGGCCGAGGTTGATGCTGTCTAGCGGAGTTTTGGATTCCGATGCAGATTAGGTTTTGGTGGCGCGCACCTTATGTTTAGGGTAAGGTGCGCGGTCATTGGTGTCAACTTAACGTTAAACCCTCAGTCCGGCAGCGTTTGAAACAACAGCCTCAAAGCGAAAGTCCTCGCTATGAGGACTAATGAGTTCTTCAGTCCTCTTTGAGAGGACTTTCGCTATAAGACAGGGAATTCATTCCCTGGCGGAGTGCCGGGTGAGCGAGAGGACTGGCGGACTAAAAGCTTAAGTTGACACTAATAGTGCGCGCTGCACACCCTAAACATAGGGTGTTTCGCCCTCTATGCTTGTGGGTAATAGTCTTGAATTGCTTTTACTTCCATTGGGTGGGATTTGAGCGATCGAATTCCCGCTGCAGTCGCTTTGGCGCCGGCTATTGTGGTAATAATCGGGATTTTGTAAGTCAAAGCTGTGCGGCGGATAAAGATGCCGTCGGCACGGGATTCTTCACCGGAAGGCGTGGTGATAATTAGTTGAATTTTCTCATTCTTGATCGAATCCAACAAATTCGGCCGCCCTTCGTGCAGTTTCAATTCCAAATCTACCTCTAAACCTTGCTCTCGCAAAACTTTGCGTGTCCCGTGAGTTGCGACTACTTTGAAACCCAATTCTAAGAATTCTTTGACAACTGGTACAACTGCTAGTTTGTCGCGCTCGCGCATCGAAACCAGCACAGTTCCCAACAGCGGCATCATTTGTCCGGCACCTAATTGAGCTTTGGCAAAGGCTTTGCCAAAATCGGTGTCAATTCCCATGACTTCGCCGGTCGATCGCATTTCTGGCCCTAACAAGGTATCAGTTCCCGGAAACTTCGCAAAGGGCAATACAGCTTCTTTTACCGAAACATGAGTGGGTATAATCTCTTCAGTAAAACCCAAAGCTTCTAGAGTTTTGCCAGACATGACTCGCGAGGCCATTTTTGCTAAGGGAACTCCGATCGCCTTGGAGACAAAAGGTACTGTCCGAGAAGCGCGCGGGTTAGCTTCCAAAATGTAAACTTCTTCCCCTTGAACGGCAAATTGAATATTCATCAACCCGATTACTTTCAGGGATTTTGCTAATTCTACAGTCCAGCGACGGATTGTTGCCAAAGCTGCCTCAGAAAGCGTTTGGTAAGGGATAGAACAAGCAGAGTCGCCGGAGTGGATTCCCGCTTCCTCGATGTGCTCCATAATACCGCCGATCGTCACATTGCCAGTAACATCGGCGATCGCATCGACATCCACCTCGATCGCATTCTCCAAAAACTTATCAATTAAAATCGGATGATCGGGTTCTACTAGCACGGCATAGGTCATGTAACGTTCCAATTCCGTATCGGAATAAACAATTTCCATTGCTCGGCCGCCTAATACATAACTCGGTCGCACCACTACCGGATAACCTATCCGTTGAGCTACTATTAAAGCATCCTCAAAACTACGGGCTAAACCGTTAGCAGCTTGCTGAATATCCAACTCGCGCAGAATCTTTTCAAATCGCTCCCTGTCTTCAGCAGTATCAATGGAATCCGGCGAAGTACCCCAAATTTTTGTTTGTACATCGGGGTGATTTTCCAGAGCTTTTTGTAAAGGCAGCGCCAACTTCAGCGGGGTTTGTCCGCCAAACTGAATAATTATTCCCTCTGGATTTTCGGCTTCGATGATGTTGAGAACATCTTCTTTTGTTAGCGGTTCAAAATACAGGCGATCGCTCGTATCATAATCCGTCGAAACCGTCTCCGGGTTCGAGTTGACCATAATTGTCTCAAAGCCATCTTCTCCTAGGGAATAGGAAGCGTGACAGCAGCAGTAATCAAACTCAATTCCCTGTCCGATCCGGTTCGGCCCGCCACCTAAAATCATCACTTTTCGTTTGGTAGAAGGCAAAACTTCCGACTCCGGCGCCAGACTGTGGCCTACAGGCGAAACTTTCTTTTCTTCATCGCCCAATTCCCAAATTGCCGCTCCCGCTTCGTAGGTGGAATAATAATACGGTGTAAACGCTTCAAATTCAGCGGCACAAGTATCGACTGTTTTGTAAATCGGAATTACGCCTAACTGTTTGCGGTAAGCGCGGACTTGATCTTCCGATGTTTTGGTGGCGTAAGCAATTTGGCGATCGCTAAAACCCAACTGCTTTACTTCAAACATTGTCTCTTTTGTCAACTCTTCCAATCGCGTTCGTTTCAAGAACTTCTCAGTTTCCAGCAATTCCTGCATTTTATCCAAAAACCAAGGATCAATTCCTGTGAACTCGAAGATATCTTCCACCGACATTCCCATCATCATCGCGTGGCGAACTGTAAAAATGCGATCGGGATTTGGCGTCCGCAATCCGGCGCGAATTTGTTCCAAACTCGGCAACTTTTCCGGTTTGTCGCACCCGAAACCTGCGCGGCCTGTTTCCAATCCCCGCAGGGCTTTTTGGAAGGATTCGTTGAAGCTGCGCCCGATCGCCATTACCTCCCCAACCGATTTCATTTGCGTTGTCAGAGTCGGTTCGGAACCGGGGAACTTTTCAAAGGCAAATCGGGGAATCTTCGTCACCACGTAGTCAATTGTCGGCTCAAAAGACGCCGGAGTTTTCTTGGTAATATCGTTGGAAATTTCGTCTAGGCTGTAACCTACCGCTAATTTGGCCGCCATTTTGGCAATAGGGAAACCAGTTGCTTTCGAGGCCAAGGCGGAGGAACGAGAAACCCGAGGGTTCATTTCAATAACGATGAAATCTCCGTTGACAGGATTGACGGCAAATTGAATATTGGAACCGCCGGTTTCCACTCCGATTTCGCGAATAATTTTCACCGAAGCATCCCGCAGGCGCTGATATTCTTTGTCTGTGAGAGTTTGCGCCGGGGCGACGGTGATAGAATCGCCGGTGTGGACGCCCATCGGGTCGAGATTCTCGATCGAACAAATAATCACTACATTATCTGCCAAATCTCGCATTACTTCCAGTTCGTACTCTTTCCAACCAATCAAAGATTGTTCGATCAAAATTTGCGATACTGGACTGGCATCAATCCCGCCTTGTGCCATTTCTTCAAACTCTTCTTGATTGTAAGAAATGCCGCCTCCCGTGCCTCCCATTGTAAAAGCAGGACGAATAATTAACGGATAACTGCCTATTTGATGACCAATTGCTTTGGCTTCGTCGAGAGTGTTGGCAATTCCCGAAGGGCAAACTGCGACACCAATTCGCGCCATCGCTTCCTTAAATAATAGCCGATCTTCTGCCATTTCAATTGCTGGCAACTTAGCACCAATCAACTCGACGTTGTATTTATCTAAAACGCCATTTTTAGCGACGGCAACTGCTAAATTTAGCGCCGTTTGACCGCCCATTGTCGGTAAAATTGCTTGAGGTCTTTCTTTAGCGATGATTTGTTCGAGGATGACTGGCGTTAGAGGTTCGATGTAAATGCGATCGGCAGTTTCCGGATCGGTCATAATCGTTGCCGGGTTGGAATTCACCAACACTACTTCAAAACCTTCTTCTCGCAAAGCTTTGCAAGCTTGTGTCCCTGAATAGTCAAATTCGCACGCTTGACCGATAACAATTGGGCCGGAACCAATGAGAAGAATCTTTTTTAAGTCTTGACGACGGGGCATAGGTTCGTAATTGGTAATTGGACAAGGTTAAGGATTAATTTGACATTTTGCACCAATTTTCACAAGTCGGAGGCTGAAACCTCTCAACTTTCGCAGCTAGGGGAAGCCCCCCCCGCGAAGAGTTCGATCGAAAAATGGTGAAAGATATCATCAAGTCCAAACTATTTTAATTGTTGTTGGTAAGATGGTGTTGTAAAATACAAATCCTCTGGTAAAATGCTCTTAGCGTTCCGTTGCTGCTGGCTTAACCCGATGTACAAGGCTTCTGAGTCGATCGCACAGCCTGTTCTACCCCTGATAAATCTTTTTATGGGGAAACGCGCACAATGTCTGTTCCACCACAGCAGGAATTACGCATAAACCGGGTTTTTTCACCAAAATACTTCGGAAACAGGTAGGATGCCTGTTCCACCAAAGATGAATGTGCTTGAGGGGCGGCGGCTGATGCCCCTCAAGCAATGATCGGGAAATAGGCATCGTGCCTCAAGTTACACCAGTGTCAAAAAAGAATGCAACTGCTGGCCAGTCATCCAAACCCCGATAGTCATTAATTATCAGTCTTTTCCAACTTTTTAATCTCAAAATCTCAAAATCTCAAATCTCAAATCTCACAAGGTATTACCTTTGTTTCTTTTTGAGATAGCTCTTAATTTTTGTTATCGGTTCCCTCACCCACGGTTCCCATCGTTTGTATTTTACATTTAGCCTCACAAGCCAATCGGAATTATTTTTAATTAGGCGCAGGTCGTCCTTAAACGGTGTCTGAGACAACATCTCCACCCATAATTTATTAGGTTGGGGGCTTTCCCAAGGTTTCGGACTGGAGATAAAGTGCATCACTCTAGTTGACATATCCTCCGTATTGGGGTTGTTCCATATCTGCTCTAATCGCTTCCACCTTCCCTCTAAAACCGAATTTGATGCCCCTTGGTCGCAATCGCACCAAAGGTTGACACGAGCGTTTTCGAGCATTTTTTCAGACAGGTTTTCCTCCTCCCAAAGCTTCAGATTAAAAACTAAGAGACCTGCATTGAAATAAGGTTTTTTATCAGCCGGGTTGTTGGGATTTCCCCAAACATTGAGCGCTGCAGCTACGGGCATTCCTTCAAAGTCTAAGTTCCACAGAGGATCTAAGCTGCCCAGAACTATCATGTCGCTGTCGAGCCAAATCAGTCTGTCTTTGGCCTTGGTGTATTTGTCCGGTTCCAATCTCGCGTAAGTCAGCTTAGAGCCCGAAATGGACAGCAATCCCCCGTAATTCGGCTTAACTTCTTCCCATTCAATCTCGTATTTGCAGCACTTCTGCAACTTTTCCTTTTGCTGTGTATTTATACCTGTTGATACCACAGTAACGTTGACAGGCAAATTTGGATCTTCGGTAACATTGAGTTCTATGGATTTCAGCAGGGCTGCTATCCCCAAAATGTAATTTTGATCGCCAATAATGGATATGTTCATTCCACTGATTGATGAAGGTTTATAGAAAATATAGATAGCATAATTTTTTTTTAAATCAAGGCCGATCGCCAGTTGATAGAACTTGGCAGAAACCGAATTTCTGCACAAGCCCTACAAATTAAGGTTCCCACGGATCAAAGTGCCTTCCGTGCCCGCCCTACGTGGATGTAACAGGCGAATTCTTAAGCTTTTCGGTGACGGCGAATGAGTACGCTAATCACTTGTCCCGGCTGTGAACCTCGCTGCGGCGGACTCCAATCCCCGACGGCGGCAAATCCCAGTCGGTACAAGGTGTGGATGGTTTCTAACACGGCTGCGCGGGAACCGACAACCGTTATCCGCACGACTTCCTGTTCCGATACTGCTGAGTCGTCATTTGGACGCGCGGACAAGTTATCGTCAGGCACGAATTCCTGTGACATAATATGGTCTCCTGGTTTTTGGTTTTCTAGGAAAACCCAAAAACCCAGCCGCCCCGCACGTTAACACAGAGCAGGGCGGCTACAGAGAATGTTAAAATTCTCAACTAGCCTCCATACTGCTTACTCAGTTTGGCGGTTAGCTGTCCATTGCTGTTGGTAGCAGCTTTGGGCAGTGCAACTAGATTTTTGAGCGACGCCGGCTGCTTTCTCTTCGAGCAAAGCAGCCTTAATTTCACAGCGTAGCCGCAGATGGGGGCCGCCGTCAATCGATTTTAGATTTTAGATTTTAGATTTTAGATTGAGATTTTCCTGCAACAACTCTCCCCCTCTCCCACCCTCCCCTTCTTCCCTGACAGGTGTAGGTTTTTTACGACGGGGTAGTATAAAGTCAATTAAACCAGGCGAAAATGAGGGTGTTGAAAC
>NZ_JAUBSH010000128.1:0-17301 GCF_036704705.1 Microcoleus sp. K1-B1
CATCTTTATTTGACGATTTTACTAGCTTTTTCATTTTAACTCTTTTTTGACACATTCGCAAAAGTGAGATGCACCCGTTGTGTGAGCGTCACATCGGGAGCTAAATCGCTTTTTCCCAGGAGGGTTGGATTAGTAGTAATACCCGAAAGCCAGCCGAACTTGCTCGCCTCTTTTGCTTCTGCTACAATTGCAGTATCGAGATAAATTCCCATCAGCTCTACACCTTTATTTTCTTAGTTTATTCGGATTTTTCAGAGGCTTAGTTTCAATTTGATGTCACTGAGCGTCACATTGATTGTTAGGTATTAACTGTAGCAGATTTGTGAAAACATCGCTAGTCAGTAAAAATAACAATTAAGTGATGGGTATCACCTCATTGGCTGATTACGATCGCCATGTAAGAAAACTTCGATCGCCAAATGCCGGAAACAAACAATTTATATTTGTAGTATGGGTTATGTATGCAATAACTCAAGGAGGTGACTCATAAAATGAGAGAAAAAGAAAATCATCAGTCACAAGTCAGTCTTGAGGAATCTTCTGACAAAGCGGAGTTGAAAAAACCAGCAGCCACTCAAGACTTGTCAGAAAATGATAATTCTCAAACCGAGTCTCAAGCATTTGAAAATCACGGTGAAGATGGTTTGAAGGCTCTAGCACGCTTAATGATGGTGAGTCTAACTTGGTCGCTGGCAGGACTTTCTAAACCAAAGTAAGTTTTTGGGTTATTGGCTATTGGTTATTGGTAATTGGTAATAAACACTGGTATTATGCCAGAGAGTGATGAATCTTTAAGTTTTAATATCCAATTCCTAATCCCTCGCCTGTGCTTTTTATAGTACAGGCTTGCCCATTTCCCAATCAGATGGGACTCAAGGCCTCATCCCTGGGCTTCGCCCAATTCCCAATATCAAACTTTTATTTATATCAACCGTTTTGGGGCTTGCTATAAATCCGCCCCAAAGACACAATATTGTTGTGTCCAGATTTGCTACTTAATATTTTCCGAACCTACTGCCTCAGAAATAGAACTAAATCCTTTTTCTTCTAACTTTTGCAACAAACCTTGGAGAATCCGACGCACCATCCAAGGCCCTTCGTAAACCCAACCAGTGTAAACTTGAATTAAACTTGCACCGGCGGCTATTTTTTCCCAAGCATCTTCGGCGGTGAAAATGCCACCAACTCCAATTATGGGCAATTCGCCTTTTGTATATTGCCAGATAAATCGGATTACTTCTGTCGATCGCTCCCGCACTGGAAGCCCGCTAATTCCCCCGGCTTCTTCGGCGATTGGTTTGCCTGTTTCTCGCAATATTTGTGTTTTCAATCCGTCGCGGCGGATGGTGGTATTTGTGGCGATAATTCCTGCTAGTTGGTAGGTTTTTGCTAAGTCAAGGATTGATACGATCGCCTCTGACTCCAAATCCGGCGCAATCTTGACTAAAATTGGCTTGAGTCCCTGATTTTCTTGTTGCAAAATTTCCAAAATTGTGCTGAGCCCAGCAGCATCTTGGAGCGATCGCAACCCAGGCGTATTCGGAGACGAAACGTTCACTACAAAATAGTCGCCCCAATCTTTCAGCAGCTTAAAACTCTCCAAATAGTCGGCTGCTGCTTGCTCTAACGGTGTTACCTTAGATTTACCGAGATTGATGCCCAAGGGGAACGGAGACTGAGGCATGGGGCGCTGGGCATCGAATTTGGACTGTTTCTGTGCTGCCTGAAACCGGGCTGCCATTGCCGCGGCTCCTTGATTGTTAAATCCCATGCGGTTGAGGGCTGCACTGTCCTCCGTCAAGCGAAACAAGCGAGGTTGGGGGTTTCCCGGCTGTGGTTGACAAGTGACAGTTCCGAGTTCGGCAAAGCCAAAGCCAAAATTTGCCCAAATGTCAGCGGCTACGCCGTTTTTATCAAATCCGGCGGCTAAGCCGACAGGATTGTTAAAGCTCAGTCCCCACAAAGATTGTTCGAGGCGAGAATCTTGGACTCCCAAAGATTTCTGCAATCGAGAGAGCATTTGGCTGGTTGCTGGGTTTGACTGGGTTCTGGCTGCAAGTTCGAGGAATTGGAGAGTGCGGTTGTGCAGCCACTCGGCATCGGTTTTCAATACGGAAAACAACAGCGGGCGTACACTTGATTGATAAATATCCAATGATTTGTACTGGGGCAATTTACAAATTAGAAAGGAGAAGGAAAATAAAAATATTCACGAGCAGGCAGTGAAGGCGAAGTTTTTACTTCAACTTCGATCGACTTTATCCAATGCTTGAGATTGAAGGATAAGTGATATCATTTCCGGTTACACCGGAATGATGTTGACTGTTGACGGTTGACAGTTGACAGTGAACTCGAATTTACTATTCCGATGCTAACGGATTTGATATGAGACGATTATATTATAAGTTGATTCTTGGGAATTTTATTTTTTTGAATATTTAAGTTAGTAATTTTAAATTAGACAAGGTGCGGGGAAGCTTGGAAATGGGGCAGCAGCAAAGACCGAAGGATTTAGACGAACAAATCGCGACCCTAGAGCGCGTTCTCCAGACTCTCCGAGAAGAGGAGAATGTGGAAGTGCTACTTTCGACCACACTCGGTTACTTGCAAACGGAATTTGACTGGGGGTTGATTTGGATCGGGTTGTACGATCGACAGGCCCACAGATTGTTCGGGAAAGGTGGCATAACTCCTAACGGCGACCAGTCTTTTCTCAAACAGCGGTTTGCCCTCAGCCCAGGGGATTTGCTCGAACAAGTGGTGATTCAGCTCCGCCCGGTGGGAGTCCCGGATTTGCGATCGGAAAGTAGAGCTGGAGAATGGCGCAAAGCAGCTCAAACTTTCAATATTCAAGGCACGACTCTGTTTCCGCTCCGCTACAAAGACCGCTGCTACGGCGTGATTATGCTCGGCACTGAGGTATGGGGAGCGTCGCCAAAGTCGGGGGAAAAAACGCAGTTGGCGATCGTATTTGGAGCGCTGGCAACTGCTCTTTATCAAATAGAAAAAGATTGGCAGCGACAACAAATTAAACACCCAGATGAGTCTCTTTTAGCGCTGATTTCGCAGTTGGGGGAATTGCGATCGCTCGACCAATACTTGCAAGCGGTGGTCGAACAAACTCATGAATTTATTGAGCCGACACGCACCAATGTTTATTGGTTCGAGCGAGAGCGGCGCTATTTTTGGCGCCGAGTCAGCAACCGCGAAGTTACTCCGGGTTTGGGAGGGCCCGGCCGAGCCGCTTCGGGCATCACCGTTCAAGACTTGGGCGAATTTTATCAGGCTTTGGGCAGGGAAGAAATGGTTTGGATCGGTGAATCTCAAAGTTCTCTGAAAACTGAGCTGACGGGGCGGTTGATGCAGCAAATCCGCGCTCGCTCTCTGTTGGCTGCGCCGATTGTTTCAGAAGGGGAATTGTTGGGATTTGTGGCAGTCGAAGCCGGCGAACCCCGGATTTGGCAAGACAATGAAAAGCATTACCTGCGGGGAGTGGCGCAGTTAGTGGCTCTGACGGCTCCTGTGTCGGAGATGGAGGAGAAAATTCAGCAAACTGAAATTGATCGAGATTTAACTGCCGGAATAGCTCACGCCATCTACAGCGATGCTGACTGGGAGGCGACTTTGAAAAAGACAGCCGAACAGTTGTGCGATCGGCTCAAATGCGAATACTTTTTGCTGCTGCTGTACGGCGAAGAACAAAATCGCTTTGAAATTGTCTGCCAAAATCAGCCCCGCAATCGCAGGCCAGTGCCGTCGCCACTCAACGCCCTCGATGTGGCTGACGTGGGGCTGTTGCAAGAAAGCGAACCTCTAGCTATTGAAAATTGGGAGGAAGATGGGCGGTTGGGCGCTTGGCGAGATGTGTTGGGGGAAGCGGGGGTGCGATCGCTTTTGGCATCGAGCACTCGGGGGAAAAAGGAAGAGGGAGAAAACCCCAATCTCAAATCGAAAATTGCCAATGCCAAATCTATCGAGGGTTTGCTGGTTGTCGGGCACAGTGCAACTCGCACTTGGAGGCGATCTGAGCAAGAATTAGTTCGGCTAGTGGGCCAACAACTCGGATTGATCCTGCACTCGTGGCAGCAGAGTTCGGCAATCGACAAATATCAGCAATTTGAGCGCTCGCTCAAATCGGGTTTGGCCGTTTTGCACCATTCTCCTGATGAGCAATCTGAGCAAGAGATATCTGCTGCTTCACCGACGATGTTCCCAGAGTTGCCGTTACAAAAGCTCGATCGTAACTTTGCTCAACACGTTTCCCAGACAATTTCCTGTCCTTTAGTAGCCGTAATTACTTGGAATCCCGGTGAGGAGGAAGGTTCCATCGTGGCGACGGTAGCTGCCAATCCCGTATTTGCCCTCAATCCCGATGCGGTGATTCCTGTCCAAACAGATCCCTTGATCCAACAAACCCTGGCTGCTAACTCCGTGCTGCAACAGAACACGAGCCAACTGCCACTGGCGACGAAGCGGTGGCTCCGCAGTCCGGGAATTGGCGAGATTATGACGGTGGCGCTGCGGACTGCCCCAGAACACGCTCCGGCGGGCATTGTGGTGGCTGCGGACGCTCCGGGCCGCCAGTGGTCGGAGTTGTCGGTAAGTTTACTCAGCTCAATGGCGTCTCAGTTGGCTTGGTGGCGCAGGTATTTGGCGGTGCAATCGATCCAGGAGTCGCAGCGATTGGATCTAGAGTTGCTCAACTGGTACAAACAGCGCCGTTTTGAGGAGTTTTACCGCACTGTGGGAGCGGGGGTGAAGGAGTTGGGGGAGTTGAGTCAGTCGATTTTGCAGTCGGCGAAGGAACAAAAGGATGCTCTGAAAATTTTGCGCTACCAACAGGTTTTGCGGCAAATGGGCAATGCTTTGGGGTCAACTCATTTGCTGCTGAAACAGGAACATTGGCGGCTGCAATTCGCACAAGATGCGGTGCCTGTGAGCGCTTGGCTGAGGCGATCGCTCGATCGAACGGCCCCCCTGGTCAAACAGTCGAAAGTCTTGCTGGAAGTGCACAGAGAAACTGCTGTGTCGATGCCTGCGGGTCAGACTTTGAGCGTTCGCGGGGACAGTATCAAGCTCGATTTGATTCTGTGCGAATTGCTGGCGACGGCTTGCAGGCGCTCTGCTGTTGGCGGCAAGATTGAGATTCGCTCTGAGTTGTTGGGGGAAGATTTGTTAGAATTGTCTGTGATCGATAGCGGCGCGTGCGATCGACAGTTAATTGCTGCCTTCAACGGCGGTTCCGAACCCGATATATTAGCGGTTTCTAGTTCCCATAGGTCGATCGTGCAAAATCTCTTAATTTGTCAGCGAGCAGTACGCTTAATGGGGGGAAACTTTTCTTTAGAAATGTTAGAAAACAATTTAATTGTCGCTCGTTTAGTGCTGCCCCTAGCCAATTCTTAAAATTCTGTAGCTGCGAGTTCACTCTTCTTATAGTTATGGTAAGGTGTTGAGGGTGAACATTTTTTAGTATTTGGTCAAAACATTCAGTCCTGACGCACTCTACTAACTAACCGTAGGGTGCGTCAGGGATAAATTTATTGAGCAGATGGTTCTCACATTTAGCCTTGACGCACCCTACAATAAATACGTTTAGAGTTTTTGCGTGTACCAATGAATGATTAACATCCAAGGTATTAAAAACCCTCTGCCTAAACCGATGAACTAACAGTTTCCGCAGCCTCAGAATTCGGGAAAAACCTTTGAGTAATCCAAGCAGTTACAATATGAGAAAGCAATCCCATCGGCCCAGCAAAAAAACACAAAGCCAAAGAATGAACCGTCCAAACTCCTGTCCGCTGTCCTTCCCAATAAATCCAGCGCCCGACAAACAAATCCATCACTAAAAAATGTATCCATCCCGTAGCCGCCGCCGTTTCCTCCCCCAGAAACTTAGCAATATCTGCTAACTTAGGATTCGACAAAGCTGCCGCATTTTCCGCCGTCAGACTGCTACCAAACAAATATATGTACAAAGCGGCTAGCACTGCAAACGGAATAAATGAATTCATGACTTTTCGGGTAATTCCCCAGTTTGGTAATAAAATCATAATTGCCCAGAAAGGCACAACGAACAGATTACCGGCATTAAAAATTAGTTCTGGTGTCATAGTTGGCTCTTGGCTCCTGCGAAGGCAATGCAATTAACGATGTTAAGATTACTTTACACAATTTTTGCGGAAATTCCTCAAAACCCGAAAAAAAATTCATTCACAAATGAAATAGAATTGCTATACTTATCTAAAATTTAAAATATCCCATCTAAAATCGATTAAGGCAGCACAGCCCATGACAACTTATAATAACTTTTCCGAGTGGTGCAAGCAGAAAGAAAATCTATCGAGCAGCGCCAAACATACGGTAGAAATACTCTTGCAAATATCAGATACTTCTGAGTGCGATCGCGCGAACGAACTGCTTTCTAATACAACAGAACTTAACCTCAAAAATCTTCAAATTACCGATATCAGCCCCCTCTCATCTTTTACTCAATTTACTAATCTCATCCTCGGCAGTAATCAAATATCTGATATCGATCCCCTACAATCTTTAACGAACCTGAAAACTTTGATTATAGATGTCAATCAAATATCAGATATTAGTCCGCTTTCCTCTCTAACAAATCTGACTATACTCGTTCTCGATACCAATCAAATCTCAGACATCAGTCCCCTAGCAGGTCTAACTAATCTTACCGCACTTGTCTTGTTTGACAACAAAATTTCCGACATCACTCCGGTGAAAAATTTAACTAACTTAAATGCGCTGATTCTCTACAAAAATCAAATTTCCGATCTCGCCCCTCTGGAAAATTTAACTGAACTCCAGACACTCTACCTTTACAATAATAAAATATCAGATATCACCCCACTGGCTTCCTTGAAAAATTTGACTACGCTGTTTCTATTCGGAAATGAAATATCTGACATTACTCCGTTGAAAGCTCTAACTAACTTAAATAAATTGGTTTTATTCCAAAATCAAATATCAGATATTAGTCCTTTGACATCGCTCACTAATTTAATTGAACTCAACCTCGGCAACAATCAAATATCAGACATCAGTCCGCTGAAATCATTAACTAATTTGACTGAACTTTATTTGTTCAACAATCCTATTTCGGATAGCAGCGCGCTACAAGCTTTAAATAATTTATTTTTACTAGACTTATACAATAATCAAATCTCTGATATCAGTTCCCTGCAATCTTTGCAAAAGTTAACTACCCTGGACTTGCGCGGGAATCCCATTGTTAATAAAATTTGCCCTGTCAATCCTGAATCTATATGCCGGTTTTAATTAATTATTAAGACCGAAGCAAGATTGCAGTTTATAAAGTATAATGTTTAACGTCAATATCAGGAGAAAGTGATGAGCGGACACGATGCTTTAATGTTAGGATTGCTGTTGTTGCCAGGTTTGGCTTTGTCGATCGCAATTATGGGCGCTTTTGCCGCTGGTGGATAATCAGTTTTGGCAGCAGGCAGATTTTGTAAAAAGTAGTTTTTTCCTCGTTTTAATCGTTCCCAGGAAGAGCCTGGGAACGCATTTCACTCTTGCTCTGCCTCCTGTTTTTTTGCCAGCGAGGCAGAGCCTCTGGATCTCGGTTCCCAGCCAGAGCCAGGAAACCAGTTAATTTTCCTTCTTCCTTCTCCCGACTTCCATCAGACTGACATCCGTTACATCCGTTACATAATCCGTTGCCGAACTTCCTTCTTCCTGACATCCGTTACATCCGTTACATAATCCGTTGCCGAACTTCCTTCGCTTACAAAAATTGTGCTGTCACATCGGAATTTACCAAAGTATTCGCGCACAAAATACCCGATGCTGCTACGGCAGGGACGCCAATTCCGGGCATGGTGCTGTCTCCCACGCGATACAAGCCTTTGACTGGTGTTTGGGGGCCGGGAAATGTGCCTTTTCCGGCGGCAATTGCAGGCCCGTAAGTTCCTTGATATCGGCGCAAAAATCTGGCGTGGGTTAGCGGTGTGCCGATCGACTCTAAGACTATTCGCGATCGCAAATCCGGTATAATTCTTTCTAAAGCTTGAAACAGAGATTGCGCTCGCTCTTGCTTTTTCTGCTGATATAATTCGCCATATTTCCAACCTTCGTAAGGTTCCAATGTATAAGCGTGAACGGTGTGATGTCCGGGCGGCGCGAGAGTTGCATCCCACACTGTAGGAATCGAAATCATGCAAGTATTTCCGGGTACTGTAATGTCAATCTTGCTGTCGTGAACGACGACGTGGTGGCCGGTCAAACCTTCGAGTCCTTCGGCTTTAATTCCTAAATGCAGGTGCATGAAACTGTCTACGGCGGGCATCGATAAAGCGTTTTTTCGGTAGCTTTCCGGCAAATCTTCAGGCCGCAGTAATTTTGTATAAGTATCCCAGATTGTGGCATTGGAAATGACAATTGGGGCGCGGATAATTTCGCCATTTTTCAAGCGAACACCGGTGGTTTTGCCCGCTTCAACTAATATTTGCTCGACGGGAGCTCCCAAGCGCAATTTTCCTCCCCAGCGCTGCAAACCTCTCACTAAAGCATCGACGATCGCACCGCTGCCACCTACAGGATATTCGATCGCACAGCGCGATCGTTCGCCAATCATAAAAGCTATTTCCGGCGCGACAGTTCCGTGCGCTTTCAAACCCGACAGCAAAAAGCACTCCAAATCGATCAAACGCCGCACCCAAGGGTCACGCACGTCCCGATCCATCAAGGAACCTGCTGAACCCGCGATCGCACCTACTAGCGGCAACAGCTTCAGCAAAGCAGGCGAGTACCGAGACAGCAAAACAGGTATTAACTGCCAGTCGGATCTCAGCGCTAAAGCCGGAATTCCACGCAAAGCTTCATACAAAACTAATAAGTTTTCTTGAAATTGCTGTAATTCTACAGCACCTTGCGGTGCGAACTTAGCTACAGCATCTAAGTAACTTCTCGCATCAGCATAAATCGGTAAACTTCCCTCTGGAAAATGGTAATGCCCCAGCGGATCGTAAGAAATTGCTGCGATCGATTCCTCCAAAACATCAAAAACTTGCCGCAAAGGATTGAACGAGCGGGGGTCAGTCAAACCGCAATAAAAAGAAGGCCCCGAATCAAAGTGAAATCCTCGGCGCGAAAAGCTGTGAGCTGCCCCGCCCGCTATGATGTGGCTCTCGCAGACGAGCACCCGCTTCCCGTAGCGAGCTAGCATCGAGCCTGCGACTAAGCCCCCAATACCGCTGCCAATTACGATCGCATCAAAGTCTTGCATTTATCAAATGTGGTATAATTGTATTATTTCTTGCTGAGTGTTGACAGGGTATTTTTATGGGAGGAAAACTATGAAAGCTTTATCTATTTTAGATGAAGTTGTTCGCGAATTAGAACAAGACGTGAATCTCTCGCGCATTAAAAAAATAATATTTTTTGCTTGTAAAGAATTCTGGGAAAACGACCCTGCACAACTCGCCAGCGCCGATGTAAGGATTTTAATTGAAGAACTGTGCGCCAAATACAGCAGGTTAGAAGATATTGAAGCTGTTTTAAATAGTATAGTCTCTAAGGTTAATAAAAAAACCGAGTATGCTTTAATAGCAGACCTCATAGTCTGTCAACTTAGCAGGCTGTATGAATTTGAAGATTTCACCAAATTAGAAGTAAACATATCTAGTTTTGGCGGTCAGGAAGCTCCCGCATTTGAAGAACACTTTAGTTCAGAAGTACCCAGCAGCGAAGAAAGGGCAAGAAACCCCGGCACTTTATTTGATGTGCGACAAAAAATTTTGCAGCAAACAAATCCGCTGAGGGCGAAAATCCTAATTTTTTCTACTCTTTATCACCAGTTTACTTTTAGCGATCGCGACTGGCTGCTGCTGAAAACTCAAGAACTTGACACTCTGCTGCGACAACTGTTTAATGTCTGTGGCAGCCTAGCCGAACTAGAATCTCAGTTGTACAGAACTGCTAGCAATCTCGACAACAGAGATGAAAACGACCAAGCTGCTAGCGTAATCATCAAAGCGATGAATCCTTGTTACGCAAAAATGCAACAGGAAGAATCCTATGAAGCCGAATCTTCGGCTAGTGAAGATTACGATCAGACACATTTAAACAATAGTGTTTATGAAGAGAGCGAGCTGGTGGACAGGCGCACCGATTATTTTGATCCAGGCGAGATTACTCACATCCTTCAAGCTGCTCCACCTCATTATCATTATGACCCTCAAAAGAGTTACTTAGTGCCTGACACGGCAGAAAATCTACCGTTTCAAGAACCCGAAACCAGCAATAATTATGCTACCGAGTTCAGACAGGAAATGGTAGAAACATTCCCCGTAGCCGAAATGCCGACTATTATCGAAATTTTAGAACCGGCGCCTCCTGTTATTATAAATATTAGCGATTCCATCAAACGCAAGTTGGGATTGGAAGAAGAAATGACAGAATTAGTCAGTCAAAGTGCTAACTCCGCAACGGCGCAAATAGAAAAGATATTCACCCAGTTGGAAGCTGCTTTGAACGGAAAATTTTCTACTGGAAGTGCAGAGGAGCGTTTATACTGGAAATATAAAAATCTCAGAGAGTATGTAGGCAAAGTCCAAAAGTTTACCGATAAATTGCTGGAAATTTTAATTGAATTAGAGTCAAAAGAAAGCGGTAAATATCCTTCTGAAATCACAGAAAACCTGACCGACAATATTTCCGAAATACCGCCGGAAAACTCTAGCCATAAAGCAAATCAGTATCAGCTTCTGGAAATGGCAAAGCAAGGCAAACCAAAGGCGATCGCCCAATTGATTAATCAATTGCTACAGCCTAAAGGAATTGCTGCTACAGCGGGATTTAAAGACGGTTGGCTCCATGTGATTCTGGAGTCTGCTGAAGTACCAAATCAACAGGCTACAGCTACCTACATTCACAAAAAATTGTGTACTTTAAAATCCAAATATCTTACTCATGTGAAAATTCACGGGCGACAGTTAGGTAGCAAAACAGTCTTTTGGACTCAAGAATTTGTCAATCCAACTCACTAAATACTCGACTCAAGTCTGGGGTGACACCAACTAAGTCAGCCTGCGTCAACTGAAATTAAAGAAATTTCATCAAATTTCTCAGACTCAACTCTGGCGATATAAAAACTAAGTCCGCCTGCGCGAACAGAAATTTAAGCAGCCTAGAAATAGCAGATTGTACCTAATTCACAACAAAAACAAATATGAATGCCAGCGAAATTTTAAGGCGATATACATCAGGAGAACTAGATTTTCAAGGTATGAATCTCAGAGGGGTATACCTGAGCGGTGCCGATTTAATTGGCGTCAATTTAAGCAGTGCTGACCTCTGGGGTGCAAACTTAGCGATGTCGTACCTGAGCAGAATTAACCTTCAGCGCGCAAATTTAACTAATGCAAAGCTGTGCGGTGCTAACTTAAATCAAGCAAACTTGAGCGGAGCAAATTTGTCCGATGCAGACTTCCACGGAGCGACTTTGCAAGGTGCAGACTTTCGCAAAGCCAACATCTCTTTGGCAGTTTTTATTGATGCAAATTTGAGCGATGCAGATATGCGAGGTGTGAATTTGCAAAGTGCAGATTTGCGCGGGGCGTGCTTGCGGGGTGCAAATTTGCGGAAGGAGGTACGGATTTTTGAGGGTGCAAATTTGCGGGGTGCAAATTTGCAAGGTGCAGATTTGCGGGGCGTCAATTTGCAAGGTGCAGATTTGACTAAAGCTAATCTTAGTCACGCTAATTTGACTGAAGCATTTCTGGGAGAAACAAATCTGACTCAGGCGAATTTGAGCGAAGCTATTTTAGATGGCGTATTTTTGACTGAAGCAACTTTGGTAGAAACAAATTTTTCCTGGGCTGTAATGGCTAATGCTAAGTTGGAAAGAGCTGTATTACTTGATGCTGAATTGGCTGGCGCTAATTTGCGGGGTGCATTTATGACTGATGTTAAGTTGAGCAATGCTAATTTAGTTATGGCTGACTTGAGTCGAGCTAATTTGGTGCGGGCTGATTTGAGTCGAGCTAATTTGAATCAGGCAAATTTGAGTGAAGCTGATCTGACTGATGCTTACCTGGCTAAAACAGATTTGCGGGAGGCAATTTTGCACCGCACAAGTTTGATTAGGGCCGATTTGAGCACTGCTAATTTAACGGGTGCTCAGTGGCGCGGTACAATTATGCCGAATGGAGAAATGCACGGATAATTACTTGTACTAGCAATTTAACGCTCTCGGCAAAATAGTTAATTTAATAGTTAAGGAAATTTCATATAATTAAAAAAAATAGGGCAATGCTGTGTTAGAACCAGGAAAAATCTTACAAGAACGTTATCAATTGCAACAGCGTTTAGGACGCACAGCGGCTGGTCATCAAACTTGGCTAGCAGTAGATTTAGAGTTTCAAGAACAGGTGACACTGAAAATGTTAGCTTTTAGCCCGGAAATGCAGTGGGAAGAACTCAAGCTTTTTGAAAGAGAAGCACAAGTTTTGCAGGCGCTAAATCATCCCCGCATTCCTTGCTATCGAGATTATTTTTCCCTAGAGCGGGAAGCTGGAGCTGGATTGCCTTGGTTTGGATTAGTCCAAGATTATATTCCGGGATTTTCACTTCAGGAATTTTTAGAAGATGGTCAGCATTTTTCCGAAAAACAAGTACGAAAAATTGCCACTGAAGTGCTAGAAATTTTAATTTATTTGCATGAATTAAGTCCCCCGGTTTTGCATCGCGATATTAAGCCGAGTAATTTAATTTTGGGGGAAGATCAGCAGGTTTATCTAGTAGATTTTGGTGCGGTACAAGCTCAAGCCGCGGTGACAGGTGTAACGTTTACAGTTGTAGGAACCAGTGGCTATGCACCCTTAGAACAGTTTTGGGGGCGGGCGGTGGCGGCTTCGGATTTGTATGCTTTGGGAGCTACTTTAATTCATTTGTTAACGGGGGCGACTCCTGCGGATTTGCCACAGAAAGATTCTCGGATTCAGTTTAGCGATCGCGTGAGTGTCAATCCTAGTTTGGTAAGCTGGATTGAGAAGATGACGGAAATCGGGTTAGAAAAGCGTTTCCCCCTGGCTAGAGAGGCTTTAGCAGCTTTGAAATCGGGCAACATACAAGGGGCTAATCTTCAAATTGCGACTGTTCGGAAAATTGCTAAACCGCCTCACAGTCTCATTCAAGTTAGCAAATCAGCGACGGAGTTACACATTAAAATTCCGGCTTTCTTAGTCAGAAAGCCTTTATTATCTGCTTATCTAGGAACAGTAATGCTAATGATATTCATCCCGACAATTATCCCCTTTTTAACAGGAAAATTGAGCATAGTGGTAGTAATTTCGGTACTTATAATAGGTTTATTAGTTAAGGTTATTTTTGAGATCAAGAAAGTTAAATTTAATCGCAAATTTTTTAAAATAACACATCAGGTATTGGGGTGTAAATACTTACAAGAAACAGGAGAAATATCAGAAATTTTGGGTGCTTTCATTCACAATAACTCTCTTTCGGGAAATCAAATCAAGATTCGTGCCGGTAACGATATGGGAACTTACTTTTATGTTTTAGGAAAAAATTTGACAGAGGTTGAGGCGGCTTGGTTAGCGCAAGAAATTCAAGATTGGTTAAATTTAAGATAAATTTTTGTAGGGCGAAGCCTTGGTGATTAATTTTTTTTGTATAATAGACATCTCCCAACTCAAAATGGGTGACGCGCTCACTTATAGGGTGTCTAAAATACAACTTTAAAAGAGTTATGCCAAGGCTTTCAAAAAAAGACCCGAATTAAAGTCAGTATATCTTATTACGCGATCGCCCAAAAAACATTAAATTTTAATTCAAATTTATCCCTTCACAGGCAAAACGATCGCAAACTCAGTGCCAACTCCAGGCTCGCCATTCACCTCGATGCTTCCGCCATGTTTCTCTACCGCAATCTGGTGGACAATTGCCAACCCCAATCCAGTTCCCTTGCCGACACCTTTCGTCGTGAACAAATGGTCGAATATCTGCTGTTTAACTTCCTCTTTGATCCCGGTGCCGTTATCAGCAATTTTAATTTTAATGTACCCTTCGCCGACTATATCCGTGCAAATCGTGATGCGGTTGGGATTGGCGGTAATTTCGCTAAAAGTGCGTCCTATATTTGACTCTTCTAAGGCATCGATCGCATTGGCAAGTAGGTTCATGAAAACTTGATTCAATTGACCGGGAAAACATTCGATTTTAGGGAGATTGCCGTATTTAGTTATCACTTCGATCTGCGGGCGGTGTTCGTTTGCTTTGAGGCGGTGTTTCAAAATTAAAATCGCGCTATCAATGCCTTCGTGAATATTAAAAGGAACTTTGTAGTCTTTGTCGCCTCTGGAGAAGGTACGCAAACTGTTGCTGATGCTGCAAATGCGCTCGCACCCAAGTTGCATTGAATCAATCATCTTCGGTAAATCTTCCAAAAGATAATCGAGGTCTATCTCTTCGGCGTGGTCGGCTATTTCCGATAGCGAGGCAGCGGAGCGATACAATTCTAAGTGTTCGATCACATCTTCCAAACTTCTTTTACCTTCGCTTAAATTGCCAGAAATAAACCCAATCGGATTGTTAATTTCGTGGGCGACTCCGGCGACCAAGTTACCCAATGCCGACATTTTCTCGCTTTGCACGATTTGCAGTTGTGCTTGTTGTAAATTTTTTAAAGTTCGTTCTAGCTGTTGATTTTGCTCTTGCAAAAGTTCGGCTGCTCGCTTGCGCTCAGTGGCATCAACACCCAAACCAATAATCCCAATTGTCTCGCCCTGGCAATTTTTTAACTGCACTTTCGTGATTTCTAAATCGTGTAGTTTGCCGTCAACAAGTCTGAGAATTTCGCTGGAGTAATGCGGCAAATCTTGAGCAAGGCAGGCGGCATCGGAAACCAGACATCCCGCTGCATTCTCCCCCAGTATATCTTGATAATGATCGACAGCTAGGAAATCGCTCAGAGGCACGCCCACATCTTGAGAAAATGTCTTGTTTACAAACTGTACTTTACCACTGGGATTCACCATCCAAATCCAAATCGGAGCGACATCAAGAATCGCTTGGAGCATTTTTTTCTGATCGGCAAGCTGAGCTTCGGTTCGGCTAATTTTTACTAGCGATCGCTCTAATTGTTGGTTGTAATCCTGATATTTTTTATATAGCAGAGCATTTTGCAAACAGATGGCTGCCTGGGAACACAGGAGATTGAGAAGTTGCAGGCGATCGCGGGTAAAAACTCTTGCGGTTAAGCGATTTTCCAGATACAAAATGCCGACTAAGCTGCCTCGATCAAGAATCGGCCAACACAACAGGCTCTGCGGTTGGTATTTGAGGATGTAGGAGTCGGAATCCCAATCACGTTGTTGAGCGAGATCCCGAACAATCACAGGTTTCAATAAATTTTTAACGCAGTCAACAATTTTCAGGGGCAAGATATCGCTGTTGTCATCGAGTGTTGCGGATGATAAGTCGATCGCCCACTCGACTCCCGAATTGTCGAGCGTGCTGGTAGCCGCGATTTCCCATTGATTGCCGTTTGGCAAAATCAGCGCTCCTTTGTTAGCTGCTGTATTTTTCATCGCCAGTTGCATCAGTTTGGCAATCAGTCGATCGAGTTCCCTTTCACTAGAGAGCGCTTGACAAGCTTTTAGCAGTGTTGAAAAATTCCCGAAATCTGAGACACTTGCCGAAACAGACGGAGAAATGGATGGATGAATGGATGGATGAAGCGATTGATTTGGCCCAGCAGGTGTTGGAAAATTTTCTAATGGATTTGCAGGAAGTTTGGCCGGTTCTAAAATCGGTTTTAATAATTGAGGATAACGTTTTTCTAACTCGTCTATTTTGGCTCTATCTCCCCAGCGGACATAGCAATCATAGGCATCTATCATGTAGATTCGGGCAATTTTTTCTCTTCCCAATGACAGGTAAAACTTAGCAGCGAGTTCGCAGGCAAGAGCTTCTTCGTTGACATATTCGTTAGATTTAGCTCCGGTAATAGCTCGATCATACAGTTCCATTGCTTCTGCTGTCTGTCCCAAAACGCCCAGCAATTCTGCCTCAACCAGATCGAACTTGTGTTGGTAATTTATCGGCGTATGGTGCGCGAATTCTTTGAGTTTTTTCTGACTAGCCCCAACGCGCTTAAGGATTTGTTGGCGCTCCGCCGGTGCGGCATCTGCATAGATTGCCAAATCTGCCAGCGCATCATAAAAGTCGTGCATCATCGTTACTAGCATCAAAACACAATTCCCAAAATAAGGTTTGCCTCCATTTCCCCTGTCGATTGGCGGCGGATTACGGCTCGAATATATCCCGAATCCGTGGCCTCTTTTTGTTAAAAATTTTAGGCCTTCATCTGACAGGTAACAGTCAAGATTTATTGAAAGATTGGAAGGTTTAATGTATTTGTAAATAATCGGCCTGCGTTCAAGTTCGTCGAGAATGTCTGTTCGGTTGAGGACTATTTCTACCGATCCCATTAACGGTCGCTAATGCAACTTTTTGGGATTTTGACAGCACCGCGTCCCGGAAATCCTCCGCCACAACGAGGTAGGTTTGAGAATTTTAGCGGCGGGTTGTCGGTCTTTCTCGCGCACGAACCGATCGATAGCAGATCGAGAATCTGTGTACAATTGCGCGATCGAGCGATATCCCGGTATTACCGCAGTCAAATCTACTGCATCTACTATTGCGTCCATATCGGCTGACCTCAACTCCGACATTAACTTGACAAAACTTAGTGTATCTATCTTAGGGCATAAACTGCATAATTTTTGATCACCCGATCGAAAATTCCAACTATCTGTTAATGAACAACATTTTATACTGTGGCGATCGCGATTAAAGCATTTTACTTACGTATAAGTTTCTGCTATTAATCTCAAATGCGATTCACTGAAGGCGAAATACCGTAGAAACACTGGCTTATCATATCTTGAAAAATACAAGGGGTAATTAATTGAATTTAATATAGCTCGATCGCCCAAATTTCCGCCCAGCAGGTCAAAAAGTTATTACCTTAAAAAGTCTAAATACAATCTATAGAAAATATAAAGAATCCGTTGTGAAAGCAGTGGCATTCCAGTCGCCCCTAGAAAACGACAGGGCCGTTGCATTGTGGTGAAACCCCCCTCCACTCTACTTCCGGCCTAATAGCCCTCCCAGGGGTTAAAAGCAAATCAAATATTAAGAGGCAATAGTATTCACCTTAGAGAACACCACAGAACAATTGATCCTATAATAAGAGAAAGATAGTTTCATTGTCCCACCACCCTTATGCGTCCA
>NZ_JAUBSH010000129.1:0-17245 GCF_036704705.1 Microcoleus sp. K1-B1
TCCTGACCTAGTTTCCAAGTTGCACCCGGAGCACCTGCATTTGGATTTAGATCGTGATGAATGGTAAGTAGGATTTTCATGGGCTTACTTAGAGATAGATCTCTCCGTAAAAATTGTTTTTCAAGTTTGCAGCTTGTCTAATTCCATTGATTATCCCTGTAGAATCAGAGTTCAAGTTTAGGAGGGTGAGATGCCGAGCAACTGATCAAGTTTTGAGTAAACCGCTGAGTTGGAGTAATGATTTTTGAACGTCATAGCAACTTCCTCAGAAAGCTTTTGAGCGAGTTCGGGTTCCTTAAGTAGGCGTAGAATTTGATAGGCATAAACAGTTGGTTCGTCTGTGATCAAGGCATTTACGCCATCTATCAAGTTCAACCCGGAAGCACCCGTTGTAGTCGTCACAGTGGGAATTGCATAAGCCATTGCTTCTTGCAGTTTAACCTTGGTTCCAGAACCGTCTAGTAAAGGACAAATCACCAACCTCGATTTTAAGTACAGATCGGATAAGTCTGGAACATATCCCAGACAGTCAACATTCTGTTCTAAAGATGCGTCAATTTGAACACATTGGGTTACTGTGCCTGCAATCGCAAGCTTAGTATCTGGCTTCTCTTCAATAATTTCTGGAAAAATAGATGTGAGAAAAAAGTTGAGTCCATCTATATTAGGTTGGTATCTAGCGCCCACAAACACCAGATCGTACTTAAACTCTCTAGAGGAGTATGGACCTAGGCTGAGGGAATGGTTAGAATCTTCAACTAGATGTGGGATTAAGTGGATTTTTTGAGACGAAAGATGTGAGCTGATGAGCGCCATTTCGTGGTGAGAATTAGCTAGCACCGTATCAAACTTATTCAAGAGGTTAATTTCTCGATTCAAGTTAGATTCGTAGTCAAATTTTAGTCCTTTCAAATGAGATATATTTTTTCTTGCTATGCGAGCCTCACAGCAGAGGTCGTGCATATCAATCAAGGTTTTAGCTACAGAGGATTTGGAATCAATAACTAGATTAGCATACTCTAGGTAGTTAATCAATATGAAATTATATTTCTCGGTAGATACTAAAGTTTTAACAAACTCAATATATCCAGGGGGGGTGCAGTATCTAGAATCAACAGGTAGCTGCTCTCGTAAGATTTTTTGATAATAAAAGCTTTGACTTCTAGAATACAAAAAATCAACTAAGTTATGTTCGCCTTCGTAAACAAAGATTCTTTCGGCAAACTTGAGGACTTCTTGCTTTTGTTCGGAGTCCCAAAGCTTACTTCTAAATTCATTGCTAGCTACTACATCTACCGAAAAAAAGTCATTGCGCTCTTTGAAATAGTTTAATATTCCCACAATCCTACGCTTGGCACCATTATTAATAGGTTTGAGCGGAAAGGGAAGATGAATTAGAATTTTGGTTCTATCTTGGTTCATTGGTTTTACTGGTTAAACTGTAGCCCGTCCAGGGAATTTATTAAATTCAATACAAACCGTTTTAATTGGAGGTTAACTTATTCTTACTAGGTTGACAACTGTAGGTTGGTAGAATTAGCATAGTCTGGAGATAAATCGGCTTTCAGACAGGCTAAAAGCAAGTAAACTCAAAGTACAGCTTTGAAATAGTAGACTTGAATTTTTCGAGCTAGTACATTAAGTTGACTATAGTTCTACTTCTCGCACAGCAGTAGAATACGTGGTTCGGGGTAAGATGGCAGAGTATGGATGCTGCTAAACCATTTACTAAGGGTGTTCATAAAATTTTCAAGCGTATACCAAGAATGCCTTGGTGAGCGAAATCTAGCCAATTCTGGATCTTCGAGCGGAACGAATTCTACAAGCAACCAGCGCTTTGAGAACAGTGCAAACCCCTCTACAGTTTGCTCGAACTGTGGATGTTGCTCAAATACAATATGATGAACTAACCCCAAAGCCAGAACCATCTCGCATTGAAAGCGTTCAGTAGCAGCAACATATCGATAATTGGATAAACCATAAGCTGGAGTGGGTTGTGTAAAGTCCATGAGTAAGGGAAGAATCGGCAATTTTTTTTCATGAGCATCGTAATAAAGTTGTGTAACACACCCTATATCTTTATCAAAAGCTACTACTTGACTTCCTAAACTAGCAGCAAGCTTAGAATACGCTCCCGTATGGCAACCTATGTCTAGCACTGAGGAGGGGCCTAGCTCAGTGAGAGTTTTGTATACGCTTACCTGTTTGGCTGTCCATGTATCTTGGCATGATGACCAGGAGAAAGCTTCTGATTCTTCGGACAAGAGTGTTGTGAAGCAGGGTAAGCTAATGCTATGGACATCTTGCCTGATTTTCTCTAAAGATTTTAAGTAATAATTGTGTGTGATTTTTTCTAAAAACGAGGTCTGTGGGTGAGATTCTTGAGATTCTTGTAACTCGTTTAGTTCTTGTAATTCGTTTAATTCTTGTAACTCTTTTGGTTTTTTATTAAAAGACGATTGAATAAGCTTCACTTTTTCTCTGAGCACCTTAAGCTGTTCAGCAGGCAAAATTTCCATCAAACATAATTGTAAACGTGTAAGTAGTGGTGGCTTGGAAAGCCGTCTTGATAAACGCGAGGATCGGGTTAACAACAAAAGATCAGTCTTGAGAACGCCATCGTTATCAACCATAAGCAGTCTTGCAACCTTATCTTTTCCCTGAGACATGAGAAGCAGTGGGTAAAGGCAAACTTGAGAAAACTGAGCGTAGGCATCCCACCTAAAATAGTGCACATATTCATCAAAAGGTCTAATTGAACCTAAATCCACAAAAAACGGTTCGCAGCCATCAAATAATACGTTTCCTAGATGACCATCTTCTAAAGCAAAGCCACGTCGCGCCAGTTCTATACCAATATCTAAAAGAGTAAGGGCAGCGTCCTTAATCATTGCGGGACACCATTCAATAGAATATGACGTAAAAGGTATTGACCGATGACTCACTACCATGTCAAACTCGTTAACTTTTAAAGGGGTGAGTTCAGTCTCGATCAAAAGCCCTTGCTCTACCAGTCGTTGGATTACACCTTCTTGAAACAATTGTGTAAAAAATGGTGCTCGCTCAGAACCTATGCCACGATATAGTTGTCCGCTCGACTTAAAAAGTCTCATGTTATAATCGGCAATGGAGTGGGGATGAAAACTTATTTCATTAGAGAGAACTTCGGTCATGAGTTTAAATTACGATACTTAAGGGACTTCTTTAGCTTAATTTAGAGCTAAATATTTTGTGAATTCGACAAGATAGGTCTGTTAAGGTTGAACGAACTTTTTTAGAGAGTAGTGCGGGGAAGCGAAACTTTTCCTCTAGTTTCCACGAACCGAGTAAAAGCTTTTTTGCCTTCCCCCTGCTCCTAGCGCACAACTAATGGGTTATTGAGGCTAACCTAAACTGCACTCGTCGTATTTTTAGGACGTAATACTGACCTCATAGCGACGTACAATACATAAGTCAGCAACTTCAACGAAGAGAGAAATACCTTTAGGGAAGATGAACATAACAGAGCTTCTCTAATTTGATTCATTGCAGCACTAATGTCACCTAACTGAGTAAATTGTCTAGCAGAGGTTAAAGCATAAAGAGCATAATTTTTTGAGGCTGTTTTTGAGAGTCTATCTGCTTTGTTTTCCGGCAAGTAGTGCTTGACTATTGCAATAGCCTTACGCACATCTTGGATATTTTTTCCAGCGCGTATATTGCGTCCTGTAAGCGATGTTGAATGTTTACGACGGATTGCCAGCGGCTCAACTTCATACCAAACGGGGTATTGTGCAGCTATACGCACCCACATTTCCCAATCTTCACCCCAACAAGATATGCGACGATCAAATCCTCCGAGTTTTTCGTAAACCTCACGTCGCACGACAATGGATGGCGTTGAAATCCGTTGTATTTCAGCAATTCGCTCCAACCAATTACTCAAAATGCCACTTTTAACCTCTTGTAGTTGCTCAATATCTCGCCAGTGACCGTGTTCATCCATCTTGAGAGTGCGACAGAAAGCCGCACCAATTTCTGGTTTTTCATCAAAGGCTTTTTGTAGCTTACGATAGAAGCCATCTCGTACACAGTCATCACCATGAAGTAAATGCACCAACTTCCCACGAGAGCGCTGCAAGCAGGTTTCAAAATTTTTGATATAGCCGACATTTTCTGGCTGTCGATAGAAGCTAACACGCCCCTGTCCTAATTCCTTTACTACGGCGGCTGGGTCGTCCTGAGTGGAGCAATCGTCTACGACTTCAATCTGCATGAATTCTGGTCCTGGCGCTTGTGCTAATACGCTAGCTAGGGTCTCGCGTAGATAGCCAGCACAGTTATAAGTCGGGATCATCACTGACCACAAGGGACGCTCTACTTCTTCAGGCAGAGGTGCAATAGTTGCTCGAAAAGGGAGCTGCTCCATAACTTATTTCATTCCTTCTTATTGTTAGAGTGTTAGTTGGCATTAAGGCTGGGTGGATCTTCCAGTTGAGTATTTGTAGACTTAGCTTGATGCAATGTTGACAAAATCATGAAGTATATGATGCGAGGAAGTAACTTCATGAGGGCGAGAATTACTTTAGGTGAAGTAGAGCAGTTTAGCGCTTCTCTAACTTGACTCATGGCAGCACTAAAATCACCAAGTTTGGCAAAATTTCGAGAATGTCCAAGCGCATATAAGGCATAGTGTTGTAGTGCCATCTTTGATAGTTTATCTGCTGTTTGTTCTGGCAAGTAGCCTTTTACAATGTGAATAGCCATTCGTATATCCTGGATGTTTTTTCCAGTTCGTCTAGAATTACCTGTAAGAGATGCCAGGTGTTTACGATAAGTGGCTAAAGGTTCCACTTCATACCAAACTGGATATTGTGCAGCAATCCGCACCCACATTTCCCAATCCTCTCCCCAGCAAGTAAAGCGGGAATCAAAACCACCTAGCTTCTCATAAACCTCTCGTCGGACAACAATAGCAGGGGTTTCAATCCGTTGTCTAACAGCAATTAGTTCTAACCAATTTCTGAGAATACTACTCTCAGCTTGTTCCAAATCAGTAAAATTAAGCCAGTGTCCCTGCTCGTTCATTCTGATGATGCGACAGAAAGCAGCACCAATCTCTGGTTGTTCGTCAAATGCTTCCTGCAATTTTCGGTAAAAGCCAGCGCGTACACAATCATCACCATGTAGCAGATGAATGAGTTGACCTTGCGATCGCTGAAGGCAAGTATTGAAGTTTTGGATATAGCCAACGTTTTGGGGATGACGATAGAAGCCAACACGGCCTTTTCCCAATTCTTCAACTACTGCTTTTGGATCATCCTTAGTAGAACAATCATCAACCACTTCTATCTGCATCAAATCGGGACCTAGATCTTGAGCCAGCACACTCGCAAGGGTTTCGCGCAAATATTCGGCACAATTGTAGGTAGGGATCATCACCGACCATAGGGGTCGTGGGGTTCCCTGTGGAAAAGGGGGTATTGTTGTTCGAGAAGGATGTTGTTCAGGCATAACCATTGCACCTTATATAATATAAGTTGACTCCTCGTGGCTCTTTCATCTAAATAAGTTAACTCTTCTTTGGATTGCCTGTTTCATCACTATTGGTAATTTGCTCAATACTTCTTTAAGAGATACTGTTTCCGGATCAACTTCTTTTTTCATTTTTTCTATAGCCCGGAGATAAAATTGAGGATGTACAATTGATAAATGAGAATAGGGATTCTTATTTATTTTTATTTCTTGCTTGAGTGAAGGGCTAACTTCTAAATAACTCTTTTTTACAAACATCAAAATGTTTTGACGAAACCAAACAGCAACATTTTCGTTATTCCATATCTTGTGGCGAATGCAGTCAACTACTACAAAGCCTCGTTTTTCAAAGAGCTTTATCCAATAATCTTGCCACTGAGTATTTATATGGTTTTCTCCCCACTGGTAAGGAATTGCCGCAGAAAATAGAACGACTGAACCCAGATTGGTCAGCGAATCAATAAATACCTCGGCACAATTAGGAGGAAGATGTTCAGCAACTTCTAAAGATACAACCAAATCAAATTTTTCATCTAATGTTAGAGATTTGGTTAAATCAAAAGGCAAAAATTTTGTTTTAGGAATGACTAAACTACTTTCCTCCACATAATCTCCATCAATTCCGAGTATTTCCTCTACACCATTTTCTTGAAAAACTTTTAGCCAAGTTCCATCACCACATCCAATATCAATTACTCGTTGTGCTGGGATAATTTCTAAAACCAATGGAACAATATATTGGGCAGAGATTAAAGAATATTTTTGATTTGTATGGAAAAAATCCCTCGTATATTGATTCATTGTTCATTCCTATTTTTTAGTTCAATAAACTTGCTTTTTTACTCAAATGGGTGAAATAGAAATATTTTTTGGAGATACTGTTTTTACGGAAAGCCCATTTATTTACCTCTACTTATTAAGCGTTTGCTGCATTTGGTGATATTTCCAGAGATTGCCGCGCCGTTCGAGTAACTCTTGGTATTTTCCCTGCTCGACAATCCGCCCTTGTTCAAGCACCACCACCTTATCAGCTTTAGCAATTGTAGATAAGCGGTGGGCGATCGCAATTACGGTGCGTCCGACAGAAAGCTTTTCCAAGGAGTCCTGAATCAATCCCTCAGATACGGAATCTAAAGCGCTGGTTGCCTCGTCTAGAATTAAAATGTCTGGATTACGCAACAAAGCACGAGCGATCGCAATCCGCTGACGTTGACCTCCCGACAGCCGCACCCCCCTGTCTCCTAGTTGAGTGTCAAAGCCTTCAGGCATCTGTTGGATAAATTCCAAGGCATTGGCTTGTCGGGCTGCTTCTTCAATTGCCGCTTGAGTTGCCATTTCTGTACCGTATGCAATATTGTTTCGGACAGAAGTATTAAAAATGAACGTATCCTGACTCACCACCGCTAGCTTTCGGCGCAGCGAGTTGATATCAAACTGCCGCAGATCGATCCCATCGATGAGAACTTCACCCTCTGTGGGGTCGTAGAATCGCGGAATCAGGTCAGCTAGAGTTGTTTTGCCAGCACCAGAGGCTCCAACCAGTGCCGTCATCTGTCCTCGCTCAATTGTTAGCCTAATGTTATTTAAAACCCAATTACTGGCATCGTAGGCAAAATCCACCGATACTAAGTCGATTGAGCGCTTTAAGCCGATAAACTCCCTATCACCATTTTTAAAATATTTTTTATTATCAGTTCTTAAAAGTTCCTTAACGTTTTCTACCGCACCTTGCAAACCGACAATACTCGCCCATGCTCCATTGATCTCCTGGAGAATTGGCACTATGCGAAATAATACAAAGAAAAATGTCAGCAATGACCCTATTTGTAGCGCTCCCTTGGTTACAAAAACCGCGAAAGCTGTAGCAATCATACCAATAAGAATTGTGGTTCCTAAACCTTCTGCCAGAGGTTTGATGATTGCCGAGCGTCGTACAATTTTAATAGAGGTATTGACGAGGTTAGAAGTAGCATTATAGTAACGCTTACGCTCAAAATCTTGAGTAGCAAATGCCTGAACTGTACGAATACCGTTAATAAATTCAATAGCTGTTGATGTGAACTGACCGCTAGCTGATGAAATTTCAAAGCTCGCCTCTCGCACTTTGCCATTCAACGTTGATAAGCATACTATCAAAAGACTGAATAGCATCACGGATATTATGGAAAGTTGCCACGACAGCACAACCATTGACGCTAGGTAGATTATGATGGTTAGGATTCTAGTGAATAAGAAAGCTGCTCCATTAAAAGCGTACTTAATCCTCTCAATTTCAGTCGTGAGGGTATTGATCAGTTCGCCAGACTTTACCTTCGCAAAGTAACTCAGACTCAAAGCCTGAAGTTGTTCAAAAATCTGTATACGGAGCCGCTCCAGCAGACTCAGTTGAGTAAGCTCAATGTAAACCTGTGATAAGTAATTAAAAGTTGAACGTATCCAACTGCTTAGCAGAATCAGAGCCGATATCCGATAAAGCCGACTACTTGCGGATGTATTGACTCCCAGAACCCAAATATCAATCCAACCGATTCCTGTCTGAATAGGCTTTGCATCAGGGCTGGTCAAGCTTTGTAAAAAGGAAAGTAAAAAACCAATGCTAACCCCCTCGAAAGTGGCAGCTAGAAACGAGAATACTAATGCTAAAATTGCAATTTTACGAAAGTGATTGAACTCTCGTAGTATCAGGTAGTTCTCTTTCCACAATTTTGTAGTCTTCAGCAGACTGCGAACTGGAGCCGGAAGTTGAAAGGACATGAGTTTTTCTAGGGAGTAGTGTCAATCTGCATATCTTGAGCGTTAACCCTAAGTTCCATGCTGGGAAAAATCTGGAGAAGCTGGTTGATTAACGCGATTTTTTAAAAATCTGATGAGCATTTGCATTATACCTTTGAGTTGACTTCGCTTAAGTCAGTAATGCTTTCAGGTAGATGTCCTCCCTCTTATATAATTCCCGATATAGAATTAAGATTGGCGAAAAAATCAAGATTTTTGTAGGAGAGTTTGCGAAGCAAAGCCTTAGCCCAGCATTACTTCTACAAACTTTGCATAGAGTGTAGAAGCTTTTTAAATTTAGTATCGGCATTGCTGTGAAACTCCATCAAACTTATTTGAATTATTGCCCTGAATCTGAGCTTCGGTCATTTCCAATAGCGTAATCAACTGTGGTTAATCTTCCCAGATAAACCGCGCAGCTTCCGCTAGAGTCAAAGGATGTGAATCCATCAAGCTAATCTCACCCCGTAGCACATTCAACAACTGCGGTAACTTATCCACGTTGTACTTGCACATCAAACGGACTAACCATGCACTGCGAATATCATCATTAACTACGGTGGTGCGAAACTTAAGAAGCTGGAAGAGTTTGCCTCGTGACCCAATGTGCCATTGCCTAGAGAAAATCGCTCCTGGTGAATAAATGTAGATCAATATAGCTGTTGCCAGCATAACTGGACTCTGCACTATCAGCAATAGGAAGGCCAAAATCCAGTAAATCAGTTGCTTGAGCTGCTGGCGAAACTGGCTTTGCCTTCTAGTCATTCGAGACAGTTTTTGGGCGACGCTTCCCCGTATAAATATGGGTTTATTGGCTTTCTCACACGCATCTGCCCAGCGATTTAGCACTGCCTCACCTAAATTTAGGTCGAGGCGAACCAGCCGTACTGGAGATTGTTTCAAACACTCTACTACCTGTTGCTCACTCTCAAAGGCAGATATGTAGGGCTGTTTGTCCTGGTTTCCGAGACTGACGAACAACTGTCGCTGCCGCCACTTAAGAATGCAGTGAGGTAAGTAATTGTTTGAATGCTGTTGCTCTACAGAATAGTAGATATTTAAATCGGAAACTGTTGAGTTGACCATAGGTTTTGAATTACAGGCTAATTTTACTAATTTTTCTAGTTAGAGTAAAATATTGTTGCAGTCTGTAACTGCCGACACAAATTACTCAGTACAATTACTGTCTTATGGTTATAACACACGTTAAGAGTAAGTTAACTGATTTTACAAAAAAATATATTATTTTAGAGGTATTGACAAAATAAAGTATTCATGGAATAAGTGAAAGCTAAGGAATAAGTGATACCCAATCCGGGCTAGTTACCTCGTTTATGATGGTCGAAAGAAACTTCGCCCACAGAGTTCGATCGCCCGCTACAGCAGATTGCAGATTGAGGAAGTACACCCCATATCCCTAGAACACCGTAGAAACACGGACGGTACTGCCGTGTTTTTACAAAAGCTTTCTATGTACCTTAGTTACCTGAAAAGTGCTGTATGTTAATGCCTGATGGGAATCCGGGGTCTCTCTAACCCTCAAAACTGGTTGATGAAAGTGAGGCGACACGTTACGAGCTCACTAGGTATTGGCGGGCTCACGACATAAGTAGATGAGTGGGAAAAGAAGTAGGTAGGCGCAAATAAACCAGTTAATGTAAAAGAATGTAAAGCGAGTACCCTCTGCGATTGCTTCGCTTCACTTGCTTTCGCTCGGTGCGGACATACTTATGCAGAACTTACGCACTCAAGGGCGTTAATTAATAGTGGTATAAAAGTAATGATGGCGATGGAGCTCGCCGAAACCGCCCTTCGTTATTAATAATCTTGATAACGTTTAAAAGGCTGATGGCTCCTACTGTTCCGACTTGTGGCGGAAGGGTAGGAGGGTGCGGATGCCTCGATCGATCTTTCCCCTACAAGTCACGTTCATCCATTCAGCTTCAAGGTGGCGTGATGTTAGAAAGTATAATCTGGATTTTATTAATGGGCTTTTTTGTCGGGCAGATTGCTCGACGGCTGAAAGCTCCAGCACTGGTAGGTATGGTGCTGGTGGGCATTTTATTAGGCCCGCAACTGGGGAATGTCATTAGCCCAGAGGTTTTGGGCGCAGCGAATTCCCTTCGCACCATTGCTGTGATGGTGATTTTGATGAAGGCGGGGTTAGGACTCGATCGCGAAAAGCTATCCCAACAGGGAACCGTGGCACTGCGATTAGGCTTTCTGCCTGCAGCTTGCGAGGCTATCGCCATTGCTGTCGCTGCGATGTGGCTACTTCAGTTTGATTTTTTGACGGGGCTACTGCTAGGCTGCATCATTGGGGCGGAATCTCCAGCAGTAATTGTTCCCGGAATGCTGCGGTTAAAAAGTTTAGGTTGGGGAGTAAAAAAAGGAATTCCCGATGCGATTCTGACGGGAAGTGCCTTGTCAGATGTATTGCTGTTGCTGGTGTTTAGCCTACTGCTAGCATTTCTGTCCCAAGGGAAAGCTAGAGCCATTACCTTACTGGGAGGAATCACCCTCAGCCCTCTGCAATTGCTGCCCTTTCAAATCATCATCCAAATTACCTTGGGGGTGCTGTTGGGATGGGTGACTGCTCGAATTTTGGTGTCACTATTAGTCAAGCAAAACTGGACTCAAACTGCGGTTCAGGACTCCCTAGTGGCTGCTGGCTTTGCCCTAGGGCTGGTAGTATCAGCCGAACATATTCCGGTTTTCTCTGGCTATTTGGCTGTGATGGCGGCGGGGTTTTTCCTGATAGAGTTGGATGCGCCTTTAGCACGAAGATTGCGGGGTGGCTTTGACAGTTTGTGGACGATCGCGGAAATTATTTTGTTTGTGCTGCTGGGAGCCAGTATTCAACTTAATGTATTAGGCAATACGTTACTCGTTGGTTTGCTGGTGTTGGCGATCGGGACTCTGATTGGGCGATCGCTCGGTTGGTATCTTTCCACTTTAGGTAGTAATTGGACTGGGAAAGAACGGCTGTTTCTGCTAGCAGGAAATTCGGCTAAGGCCACGGTACAGGCGGCAATTGGGGCAATTCCCCTAGCTCAGGGCATTGCTGGTGGCGAGACGATTTTGGCGATCGCAGCCCTCTCAATTTTAGTAACCGCTCCCTTGGGTGCATGGGCAATTCCCACTTTTGCTCCCAAACTATTAGAAAAAGGCGAAGTTGACCCGACCAAAGTAGCGATTTCCGGCCGTCCAGTTTTTCTCGCCGCAGTAGACACTTCCCCCTTAACAACAGATGTTTTAACTAAGGCCGCAGACTTAGCTCGGCGCAGTGATGGGGATGTGATTGTTTTGTATGTGGATAATCTGGGAGATAAAAAAGTGAGCACCCAATTACAAGAACAAGCACAACGAATCTTATCAGATATTCGCTATGAGTTCTTGAGTCTTTCTGGCACTGTGACTGAAGAGATTGTCCGCGTGGCGCAAGCTCGGCAAGTAACAGATATTGTGATCGGGAAACGAGGGCATCAACCTTGGGAAGAAGTGCTAGTAGGTTCGGTTTCTCAAGCCGTCTTAGAAAGCAGTCCTATTCCTGTCATCTTGGTGGAATCTAGTTACAAGTAATACCAAATATGGGTTTTATATCCCCTTGATCCTCTTCTCCCCTCTCTGCGTCCTCTGCGCCCTCTGCAGTTCATAATCAAGGCGCTATTTAACGCAAATTTAGGCTCGTTCGCAGCGAGCCTAAATTTATCCAAAAGAATTGTTTATTATAAAACCTCTCCTTCAATTTGAGCAGTTCACAGTCATTCCGCAACTCAGCAAGTGGTTCATTGTCAGTTTAGGCAGACCAAGCTTCGCGAAAGTCAGCATAGAGGGTCAATCCACCATCAATATAGAGCGTTTGTCCCGTAATGTAAGCCGCTTCATCTGATGCGAGAAAGGCAACAGATGCCGCCATTTCCTCCGATGTGCCTGCCCGTCCCATGGGGATATGGCTTTCCACTACTGCCTTTTGTTCTGGATTGTCAGTCCAGCTTTCATTAATCGGTGTAATCGTCGCACCGGGCGCAATAGCATTGACACGGATGCCTCGATTTGCGTATTCCAACGCTAGGGTTTTAGTCAGATTTCCCATGCCACCTTTGCTGATGGAATAGCTGATATACATCGGGCGAGGAATGATTTCATGCACACTCGAAATATTGATAATCACGCCAGGGCGTTGCTCACTCAATAGGTGCTTAATGGTTTCCCGCGCACAGAGATATGCACCTCGCAAATTCACGGCAATCACGCGATCGAATTCATCGGTTGGCACTTCATGGGATGCGCTTTCTGTTTGAATCCCAGCATTATTAATCAGGATATCCAGACTACCAAATTTATCAATAACAGTATTCACCATACGAAGGATGTCGTCTTCTTTGGACACATCTCCCTGAACTAATAGCGTTTCAACCCCGCATTCCGATGCTTGTCCACAGGCTTTTTGCAGAGCTATTTCTTCAGTATCTTCTGCCTCTTCTAAGCTTTTGCGATAGTTAACGGCAATGTTGCAACCTTCTTGGGCGAGACGAATGGCGATTGCCTGCCCAATGCCTGAACTCGCTCCAGTAATGAGTGCGTTTTTTCCCTTTAAACCTTTCATAATTTCTCTCCCAGAGATTCACAACAAAATATCTTAACCGAAACCTCAAGCCAACTAAGTTCAACATCAACCAGAAGGTTGTTCTGTCTTTTCGCCACGCATTTCATCAATATCCAGGAGGCCGATCACCACGCCCGCGATTAGGAGGGAGAATCTCATCTTTGTAAAAACACTTATTCTGGCTCCTTCCTTCATCCTCTTTCCCCGCAGCAAGAGAGCCTCAAAACTCCTGCCTCAAAACTCCAATTTCTAGCTGGGCTGCTTTCATTGAGATGCTTCCAGTGCTATATACCTTATTGATTTGATTTATGCTGACCTAATTATTGAAGTTTCCCCGCAATTAGACCAACAAGCACAATCAGACCTAATGCTCTACGAAAGTAATTAACGCCTTGAAATAATTCTTCCCAAGCCCAAGTAAACAAAGAGCCAAAGGCTACTAGCTCCAACCCTAGATTAATTTTACCTGTTGTAACAAGGAGCGTTAATAAACTAGCTACAATCCCGACACTCAGTGGTAGATTTGGCATCTGAGCTATAACAATTTTGCCTTCGCTGTCGCGGAATGTGCGATCGAACAATGTGTTTTCCATGAGTTTATCGTGTCAATGTAATAAATAGAACCAGGTTAACATTCAATACTGCGCGTCTTTTTGGGAACGATACTACAAACTTTAGAGGGCAAGGATCATAAAAAAGTCGAATTAAATGCAAGTCAGGAGTGGAGATGACATTGATTTAATTATCCACACTGTCTCAAAATCATAGAAAATTAGTCATTGGGCCATAGACAAACTGTCGGCACTATTGAACAGTGAAATATGGGATTTATCTTGAACCAAGTTTTTTGTGATTCCCTGTCATGAATTTATTCGGCTTGTTTTTCCGATCATTTTAAAAATCTTTTATTTGAGTGGTTAGAGGGCATTATTATAGTAAATTTCCCAAAATAAAAAATCATCTCTCGCTTGGAAGAGTTTAGACTAAAAGGTTATCTATAATTGGACAGACATCATCATTTCTCTACTATCGCATCGAGAGCGATCGACTTCATGCTCAAATCCAAGGTTAGCAATTCACAGGGCTAAACCTTTTCGTCAAGCAGGCTTGAACCTTGGCAGTGCAGTAATTTCTGTTTGCAGAGCTTGAATTAATTGTGTAGCTGCTCTTTCTGCTCGATCGCTCTCAGCATCCCGACGCACAAAAAATGTTGCCAGCGTTGCTGTCAAATAACCACATAGCGCGATCGCACACAACGCCAGCAAAAAACAAAGCACCCGCCCTTGGGGCAGGGCGGTTTCATTCTCAGGAAAATCGCGATTTTGACTCTTGTAGTGCCAAGAATGCCTACCCCCCCACAGACGATTTCACAGGCGTTTCAGACATGGGGGCAACCACGGGGGATTGCCCCTAGGTCGAATGAAACAGCCCTGCCCCAGGAGGCACAATATTCATCAATAAAATTGATGGTGGGTCGAGATGGGCGGGCTTCATCCATAGACAGCAACTGAGTTTGGGTCGTTTTCGGTTATTATCCTTCCATCAGAGTGAGAAAAGAGCAATAAATTGCCTATTGAAATTGTCGAAAGGGTTGTGGGGTATGAGGTGTATGGTGTAGGCGTATGCAAATTAAATTCCTATTAACTTATGCTAGGTATCAATGTCGGGAGAAGTCACTATGCTTGGTAAATCAAGGATGCCCTTATCCCCTGGACTTTTCAGGAATATTTCCCTACAAATAATGCTAATTGTTCCCTTTGTTGTCCAAACAGTTGGAGCAGTAGCTGTTGTGGGTTATCTTTCCTATAGAAACGGTCAAAAAGCAGTCAATGATGTAGCGACTCAGTTGCGGAATGATATTAGCGAGCGGATCAAGGAAAATCTAACTTATCTGGTTGCTATTCCCTTTCAATCCTTTGAAAACTATGATGCAGCCCTGAGCCAAAACCGCATCGATCTTAATAATGGGAGAGATGTAGAGAAGTTTCTATGGCGACAAATCCCCGCCTTTCCCCATGTTGCTGCCACAGTTTTTGTTACCGCCAATCAGGAGCTTTTTGGTGCTGAGCGGCAGGATGATGGCGCGATCGTCATCCGTGCTTCGGAGGTAGAAAATAATCACACTTTGACTACCTATACCACCAGTCCAACAGGGGAACGCCGGGAAATTACCAACGTCGGGAAACCTAACTTTGACCCCCGCAAACGCCCCTACTATAAAATTCCAGTCGAGCAAAAGCAAGCTTTTTGGGGAACAGTGTATCCCCACATTACAGGTAAAGCCCTATACATTGCGGCTGGCAAACCCATATATACCAAGACTGGAGATCTCCAAGGAGTGTGGATGACAAACTTAAATTTGGTAATGTTTGGGGATTTTTTAAGCAAACTCAAAATCGGTAAAACTGGGCAAAGTTTTATTCTGGAACGTTCTGGAGAAATGATTGCCACCTCTACAGGGGAAAAGCCCTTTCAATATTACCCAGACAAGGTTGTCCAACTGCCAGAGCAACGAGTTGAACGACTCAAGGTTGTCAATAGTAGCAATGCCATCACCCAAAAAGCGAGTCAAGCTTTGCTAGAGCAGTTTCATGATTTTCAAAATATCCAAGCATCTCATCAACTGAATTTTACCGTCGATGGTAAAAATTATTTTGTCCAAGCTGATCCTTTTCGAGATAGTAAAGGTATTGACTGGTTGGTGGTGGTGACTATTCCAGAAGCAGATTTTATGGAGCAGATTAATGCCAATACTCAGACTACAATCCTGCTCTGTTTAGCAACTTTGATTTTGGCAATTTGGGTGGGTATCCTGACCGCTCGCCGGATTATCCATCCTGTGGAGCGGATCACCACTGCTTCGGAAGCGATCGCTGGGGGAAATCTCAACCAACAAGTGGAGGTTAGTTCCATCGTTGAACTTGGCAAATTAGCCAACGTTTTTAACGGCATGACCAGACAACTGAAGGATTCTCTAGATGCTATCCATTTGGCAAATGAAGAGTTGGAAGAGAGAGTGGAGCAAAGAACTGGAGAACTGCGCCAAGAGAAAGAAAGGTCAGAACAATTACTTTTGAATATCTTACCTGCCGAAATTGCCGATCGCCTCATGCGGACTAATGAATCCCCTGCTGAACATTTTGAAGAAGCCACGATTTTGTTTGCGGATATTGTAGGTTTTACTACTATCTCGGCACGGATAGAGCCGATGCAATTGGTAGCAGGTTTGAACCAAATTTTCTCTGCCTTCGATCAACTCACTGCAAAGTATGGCTTAGAGAAAATTAAAACCATTGGGGATGCCTACATGGTAGTTGGTGGTTTACCCGTTTCTCGAACGGATCATGCCGAAGCGATCGCCAATATGGCATTGGATATGAAAGCCTATATGCAAGAGGTGGAGAATATTTTTGGGGAATCTCTACAAATTCGGATCGGGATTAATACGGGTCCTGTAATTGCCGGAGTAATTGGGATTAAGAAATTTATCTATGACCTCTGGGGTGATGCGGTGAATATCGCCTCAAGGATGGAATCCCACGGCAAACCGGGATACATTCAAGTCACCGATGCGACTTATCTCCAATTACAGGATAAATACTTACTAGAGCCAAGGGGTACGATCGATGTCAAGGGAAGAGGAGAAATTATGACTTATTGGCTTTTGGGTCGGCGGGAGGAATATTAGCCACTAGCAGTCGCCATATCTAACACCATTGCGGCTCCTACTAAGGTAACGAGAGTGCTACGCGATCGCTATCACATTACGCAAGAGGAGCAAACCGCTTTAAAAACAGAGCAGGCACAATGACTGGAAGCCCTGCACCGATACAAATGAGAGCTTGGATAAAACTAAGCGGTTGGGTAGCAAATAGCGGGTTTATGAAAGTCAACTGGCTAAAGAAAACTTGAAATATAAACACACAAGCCACACCGATAGCAGGAATATAAGCAATTTCTTGAGTGCGATCTTTTAAATACGCAAACAGAGATGGAATACATTGGCTAATACTCAACAAGTAAAAGGTTTCTGCGGAAACGAGGGTATGGACTGCTATTGTCCGAGCCAAATTGATATTACCTGTGGCTTGCGAAGCCCATTCAAAAATTCCAAGTACAGCAATGAGATTGAAGATTGAAATAATCAGGATGCGCCACAGCAATTTTTTCGTTAACAGGGGTTCATTGGGACGGCGGGGCGCTCGCTGCATAGTCTCAGCCGATTTGGGCTCAAACGCTAGAGTGGCACTAAGGGCGACGGAACTCACCATATTCACCAAAAAATTGGGTTTGAAGCCCCGTCTTTCTAGGACGGCTTTAATTATAAAACTTTGTTAAAAGATCTAATAA
>NZ_JAUBSH010000130.1:0-16648 GCF_036704705.1 Microcoleus sp. K1-B1
TATTCTCTCCCGGCGCGGTGGCTTTAGTTCTTCTCAAAGCCACCGTTCTCATCTTTATTTAGTCTAAAGTACAGTCAACTAAAAATCAATACTCAAAGGCGCTCTCGGAAACGGAATCACATCCCGAATATTCCCCATTCCCGTCATAAACTGCACTAACCGTTCAAATCCCAAACCAAACCCAGCGTGAGGCACAGTACCGTAGCGGCGCAAATCCAAATACCACCACAATTCCTCCTTATTCATACCCTGCGCTTCCATGCGCCGCTCCAACACATCCAGCCTTTCTTCCCGCTGCGAACCGCCGATAATTTCCCCAATATTAGGAGCCAAAACATCCATTGCTCGCACCGTTTTCTCGTCATCATTTAAACGCATATAAAATGCTTTAATCCCGACGGGATAATCGCTGACAATAGTCGGCTTTTTAAACAAGTCCTCAGCCAAATAACGCTCGTGTTCCGACTGCAAATCCAAGCCCCAACTTACCGGAAAATCAAACTTTTTGTCTGCTTTTTCCAAAAGTGCGATCGCCTCGGTATAAGTAATCCGCTCAAACTGATTATTAATGATATTTTCAGCAGTAGCCAAAACCGTCTTGTCAATGCGCTCGTTGAAAAACTCCATATCTTCCGGGCAACGCTCTAAAACGTATTTAAAGATGTACTTTAAAAACGCCTCAGCCAAATCCATATCTCCCTCCAAATCGCAGAAAGCCATCTCCGGTTCAATCATCCAAAACTCCGCCAAATGTCGCGAAGTATTAGAATTTTCCGCTCGGAAAGTCGGGCCGAAAGTGTAAACATTTCCGAAAGCCATCGCCATAACTTCCGCTTCCAACTGGCCACTAACTGTTAAATATGCGCGCTTTCCAAAAAAGTCTTTAGCATAATCAACCTCTTGCGAATCAGTGCGCGGCACATTCTTTAAATCAAAGTTGGTAACGGCGAACATTTCCCCCGCACCTTCGCAGTCGCTAGCAGCAATAATCGGAGTATGAACCCACAAAAAACCCCGTTCTTGAAAAAATTGGTGTACCGCCGCCGAACAAGCATTGCGGACTCGAAAGACAGCACCGTGGGTGTTTGTGCGCGGCCGCAAATGCGCGATCGTCCGCAAAAATTCAAAGGAATGGCGCTTTTTTTGCAGCGGATAAGTTTGCGGGTCTGCATCGCCGTAAACTTGCACTTGTGAAGCTTTCAACTCAATTCGCTGTCCCTTCGCCGGAGATGCTACCAGCACTCCCGACACTTCTAGAGATGCACCTGTATTCAGTTGTTTCAGTACATTTTCAAAGTCTGGCAAATCGGAATTTATGACTACTTGCAAGTTAGCCATCGCCGAACCGTCGTTGACTTCGACAAAGGCAAATTCTTTCAATTCGCGTTTGGTACGAACCCAACCTTGAACAGTTACAGTTTCGTCTGGTTCACCTGCGCGCAGTATTGCTGCAATTCGTTGAGTTGTCATATCCACTCCTGTTTATTTAATATTTTGCACCATATCTCTCTCTTTTCTCTTCCTCTGCGCCCTCTGCGCCCTCTGCGGTAAATAAAAAAATCCCAAATTCTAACTCCCAACATCCTTCAACCTGCATAGGATTTCAAAATCCAACCGATCAAAATGCCGAGTCCCCCAAAGCGAACTGCTTGCCAAAAAGGTTGTTTTATGCTTCCCCAAGAAAACAGGCTGCTTTCTAAATTCAACTCGATAGTTTCCAATTCTTGCTCAATTTCCTGCAATTCTTTTTTGAGTTGCGGCAATGGATTTCGGCGCCCCGACTGGCGGATTTCTTCGCGCCGATGGCCGAGTTCGACTTGGCGCTGTCGATCGACCTGAATTTGAGTGTACCGTTCTTTGACTGCTGCGAGCGATCGCTCAACTGCTGCGAGCGCTTGAACAAACTCACTTTCTTGCTCTTCGGGATTTAACTCTGACGGCTGTTGAGGCATTTCGATCTGCAAACCTGACAATAATAAAAAAAACCGATTTCCAATTAAGTTGTTATTATATTCAGTATATTTTCTAAATTAAGGAACTCTAGCCAAATAGATATAAGTATAGCAACTTTATCGGCATTTAAAACGTTTTTAATGGCTGAAACCATTGATTTTATCGCATTTTCCTTCTTCCTTCTTCCTTCTTCCTTCTTCCTTCTTCCTTACCACCTATGCTTGAAACTACACAAACAACCCAAACTGTTAACCTCAACGAGCTGAGCACGGTAGAACTAGCCCAAGCTCTCGCCGCGCGCCTCGCCATCCCCGAAAAAGATTGGCACCGCCTCAAAGCCAACCGTTCCGCGCGGGCCTGTGAGCAAGCTGCGGCCGCTTTGGTCTTTTTGCTCAAAAAACAGCCCGAAGAAGCTCTCCCGCGCTTAAACCAAGCAGCAGGATGGCTGGATCGATCGATATCTGCTCCTCCCTGTCCCACCCACGGCAAATAATTAGATTGCTTCGTTGTTCGTAACGCTTCGCGGTTGGGAGTTTTGACTTGATTAGTCGCTCAAAACTTAGACAATCGCGCCGCTCGATCGAGCAGCGCGATTGTGAGTTCAAAAGATTTATACTTTTTTAACTCAAAACTCACATTTTGCATTATGATCAGCTATCAATAGCCAGAGCGTTCAAATTCTCACTGCAAACTTCAGTCCGGGAACGAAAAAATTTCCAGGTCTAGCTGAGGTGAAAAATGCTGCCAAATAGCGGTGCTAGCGCAAGCGAGGCAGTCGGTAGCGACTGGGAAGTTCTTTGCACAGCCGTAACTCTGTACCTTGAGAATTCCACTCTACCCGATCGAATATTTGGTAAAGAATAAACAACCCCCTACCGCATTCCTGTTCCACATGGGGTAGTCCAGAGTTATCTGCAACGTCCTCTGCGAGGAGACTGTCGCAATCATCGGTATAAAGGTTACAACTGCAAGGGGCCTTAAAGCCAGAACCTTCATCCGATATCACCCACCAATATTGGTTTTGGACGATCGAAAAACGGACTCCAACAGTTTTACCGGGGTCTAACTTGTTTCCATGCTTAGCAGCATTTACCAAAGCTTCTTGAAGCCCCAACCGCAATTCCGCTTGCCAGTGATCCGGAAGCTCTGCTAGGAGCAGATCCAAAATAGGACAAAGGTATAGAGTAGAAGCGAAGCTAATCGTAATCCAATTGCGTCCGACGGGACGAGGTGAAATAGCAATCACTCAGAAAACTCCCTAACTTTCAGGTGGATAAAGTTCACACCCTGCATAGTTGGCTCCCTAGTATTCAAAATGCTAATTAATTGAGCGGCGCAGCTCTACTTCTATCTTAGAGTATCAAAGCAATTAAGAACAGCAAAAAACGTCACAAAATATTCTGCGATTCTGAGAAACTTCTGCAGAGAACCATCAGTAATTTTACTTATAAGTTCTCCCAGCAGCGAAATTTTTGAGCTCAGCTTTTGCCAAGTAGCAACCAAACGGCTAGCTGCATCCCCGAAGCCGTCAACACCTCTTGAACAAACGATCCCCACCTGGAAAAGCTCGCAAATAACTATAAAAAAGTCGATCCCTTCACCCTCCCCAATCAGGATCGACCCTAGCAGCCGCTGCTTTGCGCCATCGCCCAGAACTTGCTTTTGCCGCCAAACAGCAAAATCATCATACCTAGGTATGTTGCAGCCAAAACCCGATTTATTTTCCCAAATGCGCTCGGACAAAATATCTCCCATTGCTGCGCCCCTCCCAAAATCAATATTTGTTACAAAACTTATTAATCCTGAGTGCGGGCGAGCGCGAGATCCCAACTCGCCCAAATTAACCAATCCTTTGCTGGCGAAACCCCGGCGCATTTGCCAAATTTTATAGATTCTGAATGTCGCGATACAATAGTTAAAGTAAATAATTATTTCTTTACATTATGCAAACAACCCCAGCCATCACCGCAGCCCCCATAGCCGGCACTTACTGGCAGTGGCGGGGGCATTCAGTATACTACGTTCGATCCTCTTCGAGGGCTCCGCTAACCAGCGATCGGCATCCAGAACGCCCTCCCCTGCTGTTAATTCACGGTTTTGGAGCCTCCACAGACCACTGGCGCAAAAATATCAGCGGCCTGAGCAAAGACTTTGAAGTGTGGGCGATCGACCTTTTGGGATTCGGGCGATCGGCAAAACCAGAATTGCAGTACAGCGGCGACCTCTGGCGCGACCAACTCCACGATTTTATCACCAACATCATTGGCCGGCCCGCCGTACTAGCCGGCAACTCCCTCGGAGGCTACGCCGCCTTGTGTGTAGCAGCCCAGCGCCCCGAATCAGCAGCCGGACTAATATTAATCAACAGCGCCGGCCCCTTCAGCGAACCGCAGCCGGCACCCGAAGCCCCGCCCTTGCAAAAAGCCATATCTGCAGTAGCTAAAACCTTATTTCAGCAAGATTGGGCAAGTTTTCTGCTGTTCCAGTACGTGCGCCAGCGATCGACAATTCGGAAAACTCTAGAAAAAGTTTATCTCGACCAAAGCGCCGTCACAGACCAATTAGTAGAAGAAATTTACCTTCCCTCCTGCGATCCCGGTGCCCCCAAAGTATTCGCCTCCGTATTCCGAACACCCCAAGGCGAAAAAATTGACGTATTACTTAGTCAATTAACCTGCCCGTTGCTAATGCTGTGGGGAGAAGGCGATCCGTGGATGAATTCCACAGAAAGAAGCGCTAAATTTCGCAAACACTATCCGCAGTTAACAGAACACTTTATCAAAGCTGGTCACTGTCCCCACGACGAAGTACCAGAACAGATAAACGAACTGATTCGCGCATGGATAATTGACAAGGGCATAGGGCATAGGGCATAGGGCATGGGGCATGGGGCATGGGGCATGGGGCATGGGGCATGGGGCATAGGGCATGGGGCATAGGGCATAGGGCATGGGGCATGGGGCAGGGGGCAGAGGGCATGGGTTACTGGTTATTGGTTATTAGAACGAAGAACTAACGAGAAACATAGGACAAATAACCAATAACCAATAATCAATAACCAATGACTAATGACTAATGACTAATGACTGATGACTTCATTTAACTTTCTGGTTAATCTCAACTCAAACATTCTGAGGAGACGGAAACAATGACCCGCAAAAAGACTCGCCGCAATTTTATATTGAGCAGTATAGTTGTTGCCAGCGGCATTGCAGGTGCTAAGGCGATCGAACAGCAGGATCGGGAAATCGCAGCCGCACCCAATAACCAGGCGGCCGCCACAGTAAAAATGCCAGAACGACTGTTAGGCAACACCGGCGTGAAAGTGCCGATTTTCGGTTTGGGGGGAGGCGGACAAACACCGCTGTCGCAGAAGGGCAGAGAAGCAGAAGCGGCGGTACAAATTGAACGTGCGATCGAACTAGGCATTCGCTATTTTGACACGGCGGCCGAGTACGGGCCCAGCGAAGAAAACTTAGGCAAAGTTTTGCCACCATATCGAGAGCGCCTATTCCTAGCCACAAAAACCTCTGCCAGAGACAGAGACGGTGCGTGGAGAGACTTAGAGCAATCGCTCAAAAGATTGAAAACCGATCGACTAGACTTGTGGCAACTCCACCACGTCTCATTCCAAGCCGAATTAGACCAAATTTTCAGTACCAACGGAGCAATAAAGGCGCTCGAAGAAGCCAAGCAGCAAAAAATAATTCGTTTTTCCGGCATCACCGGACACCACGAACCAGCCATCATTGCCGCAGGCTTGCAGCGCTATCCTTTTGACACAACATTAATCTGCCTCAACGCCGCCGAAAAACATCATCCGCGCTCCTTTGTTACCAGCGCTTTACCAGTCGCCAAAGCCAAAAACATCGGCGTCATAGCCATGAAAATACCAGCTTACGGCAAATTATTTCAGAACGGTGTTTTAGATGGAATGCACCAAGCAATGGGCTACACGCTTTCACTTCCCGGCGTGCACTGCTGCGTCATCGCCGCCGACTCAGTAAAGCAATTAGAAGAAAACTTCAAAGTCGCCCAAGCATTCCAACCGCTGAACGAAACAGAAATGGCAGCACTTGAAAAACGCACCGCCGCCGCTTGGCAAGAAAATACATTTTTCCGACAGTGGACTTAAAATACCAACTCCAAAATCTCTTTTTGCGTGTGTGTTTGTTCTGGTGTATTTGTTGTGGCGCGGGCGTCTCGCCCGTGAATCATCTTATGTGCGATCGAACGAATGCAATCAAATTGTTTGGTAGCCAGGGCTAAAGTCCTCATAAAACTACTAGAACTCAAGTTTTCACTACAAACCTAAAATGTTTATGTTACCGAACTTGCTTTTACCTGCCGTGAAAATATAGCAACCGCCAAGCCGATTAGGAGATTTTAAATTGCTCAAACCATTGCGATTATTCCTTATTCCTTATTCCTTATTCCTGAAATCCGTTACATCCGTTACATCCGTCGAGCGAATCCGTTGCCGAACTTCCTTATTCCTTATTCCTTATTCCTTATTCCTGAAATCCGTTACATCCGTTACATCCGTTACCGAATCCGTTGCCGAACTTCCTTCTTCCTTCTGCTATACCTAAAATAAAAAAACAACGCGACCTGGTTGGGTCGCCTTGTTTCATATCATAAAATATGCAAATTGTCAACAGCAAACAGCTACTTTTTTTTCCGTTTAGCCTTATCTAACCGCCTGCGATCGCGCCATTCAACCGCCGTCAAATAAGCAACCCCGCCAGTCACGGTTAGCAGCAGTACAAAGGCCACTAAAACGAGAAAATTAGCAATCGAAAATTCCACAACCCCTCTTCCTCTGATTTTACATTTTCTACTTTCGATTTTAGATTAAAAATGTTAACAATTAACAGTTTTATTTTGACTGCTAACAGTTAACAGTGAACGGTTAACTGTTAACACTCTCTTCAAACTGCTGGCAACTCTTCCAAAATTGTAAACCTCACATGATTAATTGCCAGACTCCCCACGGAAACCTCCTCCTTGTTTAAAGGAAGACCGCCACTCGTGAGACTTTGAAACCGAATTCCCTTGCCAATTTCTACGTGATACCAAGCCAAACCCATAAAAAATCGCAACGGATAAGGGCCTCTGTCTTGAATATCATCAGGATTAGATTCCATCGGCACCCAGCCAAAACCCGGAATGTAAAATTCCAGCCAAACGTGATTGAAATCCGGCTCCAGCGACACCCCTTTTCTGTCAGCAAAAGCGGGACACTTGTAGCGCCCGATCGTGCGGCAAGCAATCCGGTTTAACCTAGCCAAAGCTAACAAAACTCCCACGTATTCGCCGCAGGAACCGATACCGCGGCGCAGCACAATATCGGGAGTGTCAATGTGAGGTCTAATTCCGTAAGAAAGTTGATCGTAAACAAAATTACGAATGCTCAGCAATTGCCTGAGAATGTTAGTTTCCGAGCCAATGGCAGCCACAGCAGCCGATCGCACAATATCCGTATCCATCGCCAAATTGTCATTATCCACCAAATACTTAGCTGCAAACTCCGGCGACAGCTTCGGAATCTTTTCGACATCCCTAGGTGACAATTGATACTTAATCGATCGAACTTCTAACAAAGCCTTCCAGCCAAAAATTCGGCGTTCCCCAGGGTGCAGGCGATCGAACTTAAACACCGCCACCCGTTCTCCTTCCTGAATTTCCTCAGTAAAAGGCATTCCAATAGGCGTAATTTTCCTGACCTTTTGCCGATGAGTTTGCGAAGGCAAAGCAATCCGCCACTCCAAATTTTCGATTTCTACCTCATCGAGAGGAGACAGTTCCTCCACATAAGACATTTCCATCAAAAAACCGTTTGACAAAGCGTAGCGGTCAGCTTCATTGTAGTGAAAAGACAAAGGCTGAATAAAAGTGCGATCGCGCTTCGTCAACTGAAAAGGATCTTCCGAATTCGGGTCATCCCGGATGTAAAGTTCATCCCCGGCATAAGCCACGTACAGAACCTCCTCCCCGGTTTCCGAATCCTTGTGAAAAGCCAAACCCGAAGGCGACTCAAAGGGAGTCAAAACACTAAATTTAATCTCCCCAGTTCCCCGTTCCAAACAGTAAACAGTTTGCTCAGTCTTGTCGCAAACCCAAATTTCCTCATCCCGGACTGTGATATTTTCTACCCCAATACCGGGGGCGTAAAACCGAGTAATTTCTCGACCATTTTTCAGGTCAAAAACCAGAATATAGCCCAATCTCTGGCAAGTCACATAAAGCGTAGATTTCCAAACAGCAATCCCGTCAGCAGGATAAGAAAGCGAAACAAAATGTTCCGGTTTGAGTTCAGCGATCGCCCCGTCCCGAATAGCGCCCCGACAGCAACAAATATCCTCATCCCGCGCAAACCAGAGAGTATCTTCCGAAATAGCCAGCCCCGTTGCGCCGGCAAACTTAGCCGTTTGATAAGGATTCAAAACAGTAGTGTTGTCACTTTCTCGATCGATCTCCAATAGCAGCCCTTCGGCGCGATCGACAGCGAACAACCTATTTCCTAAAAAAGCAATGCCGTGCAGTGCCAAGACTCCGATGGGTCTGACCATCCGCAGCCCCGAAGGCTGTTTGTCCGAGAGAACAGGTGAATCGAGATTCATGCTAAATTTCTTGCCGGTATTGTACAGAAAACTTGATTTGTAACTTGTAGCCGAGCGCTTGAGGTTCACCAGCAAAATTGCCGAGTTTCCTGATATCCAGGATTGACGCATCAACCGGGTGTTTTTACGAAAAGACGCGCTGTATCCTCTTGCTAGAGTTAAAAGAACCCGAATATTAGTCTTTGTCAAAGTTGGGTTTAACAACCTCAACCCAACCTGCTGCCGTGAATGGAAGTAAGTATAACTACTAAGCTACCACTGACAAACGCGACAGAGAATTCTATGTTGAGCAGAGCGACCCAAATAATCGTATCTGCCTGAAGATATAAATTAAGTACAACAGATTACGATATCCCTCAAAACCTTGGATAGAATAAAACCGTGCGATAAAGTTCCTAGGTTCATCAGAAGGCAGGTTCGTCATGGCTTTGAAGTCTGCTCTAAATATCGGTGCTATTTCCTTAATTCTGTCTTTAGAGGCAGTTGCCGCCGGTAGTTTTTTAATACCAGCAGAGGCTCTCAACAGCCGCGCAAACATTGTCCAGCGCGCCTCACCACCGCAGCTACCCCTCAACTGGCAAACAGTTCAACCCCCTGAGCCAAGCGGAAGTAGACCGAACAGCGAGCAATTGGGAGCCGCGTGGAATAGCTTTCAACCGCCGGAGGACGGAGTACCCGGAAGGCGAGAAGGGGGAGGAACCCGCGGCTTAGAATGCCCCACGGCCACAACTGCGTTAACTGCCTTGATTCCCCAATCAACTATGGGGCAAACCATATCAGCAAAGCCAACATTTTTCTACTACCTTCCCGTAGCCCTCGACAAAACAGTTCAGTTTGAGTTAGCAGACCAAAGAGACAAAACACTATACAAAAAAAGTTTTCGCATGGTAACTAGCCGTGCAGGTGTAGTTAGCGTCAGCCTCGGCTCCGACGACAACTCGCCAGCCCTGGAAGTTGGCAAAAACTATCAATGGTACTTTACTATCAAATGCAACCCAAAAAATACAACAGATGATGTTCTCGTTTCCGGGTGGATCAACCGCACCGCACTCGCCCCAAGCGTGAAAACAGAGTTAGATCGATCGTCCGATCTCACCAAGCTCAGCATCTTCGCCCAACAAAGTCTCTGGTACGAGTACCTGGCAACTCTAGCTCAATTGCGTATCGAGTCTCCCAGCGATGCCAGTTTAGCGATCAAGTGGTCAGCAGTGTTGAACTCAGTCGAACTCGGCAAAATAGCCCAAGAACCGTTAGTCGCAAGTGAGTTAACACCCATCACAAGAAAATAATTCGATACCAGGTTCACGCAAAGAATGCAACGGTATGCCCGTGCCGCCAACCCGGATAGCCATAAGTCAGTCGATTTTAGATTTTATATTTTAGATTTTAGATTCACTTGCTGCATTGAATCTGGGAGCAGGAACAGGAGTCTAAAATTTTAGGATCTACACTGATGAGCGTTCGGGGCACGGTATCCGTTTTTGGGCGAGTCATTGCCAAATCTCAAATCTAAAATGGTATGAGGGGTGCAGCAAGTACAAAAAGCTCGGTTTCGATCGCGGTATTTGGCAGCGCCCCAGATGATTTTTGGCTGTTGCGGGTTGTTTGGTCGATCGTCCTAAATAAATTACAATTTTTGTACTGCTCCGCAGTTCGGACTTCTGGCATATTGAAAGCCGGACTGTGGAAATTTTGATGGTCAAATTTCGCCGAATACTAAATGATAAACTGGCATAGTCAAGCAGCCGACAAACTTATTTTAGAGAAATTATTAATTATGCGCCCGAATGCAAATATTGCACTATTTCGGTTGGGGATTTCACTTCTAACTGCGCTGCCGATGGCTTGCTTTTACGCCAATAAAGCTATATCCCAAACAAACGATATTTCTCTGTTGCCCGTCGCCGCCGACAACTCAGCAGATACGGGCAATCAAGTATTAGCACTGCAAAAACTGGAAATCCAGCAGGATGAAACAGCAACAAACTTAAATCAGCTTCCCGATGCGATCGAAACCAACCCTGAACCAGAAACACAATCGAACCCCGCCGAGAACAGCCAAGAAGCCTGTGCCACAATTGATGAAACTGCTTGTGGTGCGGGCATCTTGCCCGAAGCAACAAATCTGGTTGACAACGATCCCCAATGTCAGAACCCGCTAGATTGTAATTTTTTAGCCCAGAACCCGCAGACGCCACCGGGAAACCTCCCGCCCGACTTAAACCGCGATCGAGTACCAAATCCGCTGTTACCGTTGCCGCCGACTCAGCCAGATCCAAATCGCGATCGATTTCTGCAACCGGCCCCGCAGCCTTCCCCAGAACCTCCCCAAGTACCACCCACAGTAGCGCCGCCGTCTCCATCGCCAGTTCCCCCAACGCTGCCGAATACACCAATTGAGGTGCAGAAAATTCAAGTAGTTGGCAGCACAATTTTAAGCCAAGACGAAATTAATGCCTTAGTCAACCCCTTAGAAGGCCGTTCTACCACCCTAGAACAGCTCAAACAAATTGCCGACAAAATTACCGAAATTTACCTCAATCGTGGCTACATCACTTCCAGAGCAGTCTTGCCGCCCCAAACTATCACCGCAGGGGTAGTCCAAATTCAAGTGATTGAAGGCAAGCTAGCCCGAATTGAGGTAGAAGGAACTAAAAGATTGAATCCAAATTACATCCGCAGCCGGATTCGGCTGGGTGCGGGAATGCCTTTAAGCACAGCTTCATTAGAAGACCAACTCAGGCTGCTGCGAGTCGATCCTTTATTTGACAATGTAGAAGCCAGTCTGCGGGCTGGGGATAATGAAGGAGAGAGCATTCTAATCGTCCGAGTCTTGGAAGCTAATCCATTTCAACCTACTTTCAGCATTGACAATTACTCGCCTCCCAGTGTCGGTTCCGAAAGATTGGGAGTTAGTTTGCGGCACCGCAATATAACAGGAAATGGCGACGAACTGGCAGGGGCTTATTATCGATCGCTCGGCGATTCAGACGTGTTTGATTTCAGCTATCGCGTGCCGCTAAATGCGATGAACGGCACTTTGCAATTGAGGGCGGCACCGAACCGCAACAGTATTGTACAAGAACCTTTTGACACTTTTGACATTTCGGGAAAATCGCATTTATTTGAAGTTAGTTACCGCCAGCCACTGCGGAGAACGCCGATCGAAGAATTTGCCTTGTCAGCCGGTTTTACTTATCAGACAGGCAGAACTTTTGTCGCTGGCGAACCTGTTTCTTTTGGCATCCGCGAGGAGTCCAAGGGTGTCAGCACTACGAGCGCAATTAAGTTGGGACAGGACTACATTCGGCGTGACCCGCAGGGTGCTTGGGCCGTGCGATCGCAATTTACGATCGGCACTAGCTTGTTTGATGCTACTCAATACGAAGGTTCCGATCCCGACGGACAATTTTTGAGTTGGCTGGGTCAAGTGCAGCGAGTACAGCGATTGAATGACAAACATTTATTAATTTTGCAGGCAGACTTACAGTTGTCAGCTAATAGTTTGTTGCCTTCCCAGCAATTTGTAATTGGCGGTGGACAATCTTTGCGCGGCTACCGCCAAAACGTCCGTTCTGGCGATAACGGCTTCAGAGTTTCCATCGAAGATCGGATTACTTTGCAGCGCGATGCTTCGGGAAATCCCAAACTTCAATTAGCTCCATTTTTGGATGCGGGTACGGTGTGGAACGTTGCGAACAATCCAAATAAATTAACCAATCAGACATTTTTAGCAGGTCTGGGTTTGGGGGTAATCTGGGAACCGATACAGCGGGTGAACCTGCGAGTAGATTACGCTTTTCCTTTGGTGAGAATTAGCGATAAAGGCGACAATCTGCAAGATAACGGCATTTACTTCAACATAATTTATACACCCTAAAGGGACTTACTGATATCTGGCACCATTGTCAGCAACAGGCAAGATGCCTGTTCCACAAAATATAAATTTTCTTGTGGAACAGGCATCTTGCCTGTTCATAAAAGGCTAATTGAGAATGGTGCAACATCTGAGGACTTAGGCACTCGCGGTGTCCTCACTGGGGGTAATATTAATTCCCACGCTACCGGAGTTGGTATTAGACCCAGGTAGCTGTCCCTTGAGAAAAATCAGCTCGCTTTACAAACGACAGTCAGCCAGTCAAAAGATAATAACATCGACGAGCCAACGCCCCGCCACCGATCCAAGTTACTTCCCTTAACGTCCTTGCCTCACCGTTGACGCAGCCAATTACAGACAAAGATTATGAAAAATGATAGAGTTTCTCTTTAACATAAATAATTTTTTCTGACAACTAACCCCCAGCCCATCTTAATTTTAATCACCTCAGTAAAAAAAAGAGCCAACGCTAAGCAGATTTGCCTATCAAAAAAGAAACTATAGCTTTTGGCTTTTACGGATTCGCTAGAGAAAGGTTCAGTTGACACCCCTCTCCTAATTCTTAACTCTCCCAAAAAACAATTATGCTGCCAGATAAATACCGAAAAGTGCATCGCTGTCTCCCTCTGGTGATGGGAGTTGTATTCGCTACTACCTACAGCATCCCCATCAGCAGCCAACCCAGGATTCCCACACTATCCCAGTCACCGACAACAGAAAAACCCAGCCCATCAGGAACGCAGGAACCCGTCCAAGCATTTGGCGGGCAAGTCGCCATGTTTCTGGGGCATGAGGATAGGCTCATCAGTGCCGTATTTAGCCCCGATGGTCGGCAAATCCTCACTGCTAGTACAGATAAAACCGCCCGCTTGTGGGATATCAAAGGTAATCTCCTGACTGTGTTCCGGGGGCATGAGAAATTAGTCTTCGCTGCAGTATTTAGTCCCGATGGCAGCCAAATTCTCACCACCAGTGAGGATAAAACCGCCCGCCTGTGGGATACCAAAGGCAATCTCCTAACCGAGTTCCGGGCGTCTGACGATCAGTCTGTTAGTAGAAGTAGAAGTGCCGTATTTAGCCCCGATGGTAGCCAAATCCTCACCGTTAATATGCTTGCGGATCAAGCCGGCAGGTGGGATCAACTCCGTTTGTGGGATACCAAAGGCAATCTCAAAGCAGAGTTCCAGATCAGAAGTGACGGATCAGGAGGCTTCCTAAAAGCCGTATTTAGCCCCGATGGTAGCCAAATCCTCACCCTTAGTTGGGATGGAACCGCCCGGTTGTGGGATATCAAAGGTAATCTTCTCAAAGAATTCCAGGCGCATGGGGAGCCTATCCTCAGTGGAGTATTTAGTCCCGATGGCAGGCAATTTCTGACCGCCAGCCAGGATAAAAATGCCCGCCTGTGGGATACCAATGGTAATCTCCTAACCGAGTTCCAGGGGCATGAAAATCATGTCCACAGTGCAATATTTAGTCCCGATGGTCGCCAAATCCTCACTGCTAGTATAGATGGAACCGCCCGCATTTGGGATACCAAAGGTAATCTCCTGACTGGGTTTGGGCAGCATGGAGATTCCGACTGGAGTTCTGTCGAGAGTGTAGCAGGATTTAGCCCCGATGGTAGCCAAATCCTTACCAGTAGTAGGGATGGCAGCGCTCAAATTTGGGATACCAAAGGCAATCTGCTGGCACAGTTGCGGGGGCATAACAATAGCGTGGGGGCAGTATTTAGTCCCGATGGCAGGCAAATCCTCACCCGCAGTTGGGATAAAATCGCCCGCCTGTGGGACGTTTCAGCCGCGATTGCTGCCCAATCCGAGCAAATAGCTGCCAGGGAAACCTTTCAGGAAGGCGTGTCCAAAAATAACGCTCAACTGGCAATATTCGGAGGACACAATAGTTCTGTCACCAGTGCCGTATTTAGTCCTGATGGGAGGCAAATCCTCACCGCTAGTTTAGATAAAAAAGCGCGTCTGTGGGATACGAAAGGCAATCTCTTAACCGAGTTCCGGGGGCATGAGGATGGTGTTAGCACAGCAATATTTAGCCCCGATGGTCGCCAAATCCTCACCACTGGTTATGATGGAACCACCCGTTTGTGGGATACCAAAGGCAACGCGCTCGCTGTATTGCGGGGGGTTGGTGAGGCTGTCACCAGCGCCGTATTTAGCCCCGATGGTAGCCAAATCCTCCCCAGCGATTTAGCTTATCCCATCAGCCTGTGGGATACCAAAGGCAACCTCCTCGTTCAGTTCTCGGTACCTAAGACAATGGGAGTGGGGTTGGCGGGGTTGATAGTCTATAGTGCGGTATTCAGTCCTGATGGCAGCCAAATCCTCACAATCAGTGGGTATAAAACCGCCGGCTTATGGGATACCAAAGGCAATCTCCTCGCCGAGTTCCCACTGGGAGATGAGAAGGCAGTCAACAGTGCAGAATTTAGCCCCGATGGTCGCCAAATCCTCACTGCCAGTGAGGATGAAACCGCCCGCCTGTGGGATATCAAAGGCAATCTCCTAGTCGTGTTCCGGGGGCATAAGGAGGGGGTCAAAAGAGCCATATTTAGCCCCGACGGTCGCCAAATCCTCACCACCAGTTTAGATAAAACCGTCCGCCTGTGGGATATCAAAGGCAATTTATTGGCAGAGTTTCGGGGGCATGAGAATTTAGTCACCAGTGCCGTATTTAGTCCCGATGGTCGTCAAATCCTCACCGCTAGCTATGATGGAACTGCGCGAGTTTGGGATACCAAAGGCAATCTCCTGGCTGCGTTGCGAGGGCATGACATAGAAAGAGGTGTCAGAAGTGCCGTATTTAGCCCCGATGGTAGTCAAATCCTCACTGGCAGTGAAGACGGCACCGCCCGTCTGTGGGATTTGTCAGTAGTAATTGCTGCCCAAGCCGAGCAGATAGCTGCCAGAGAAACCTTTCAGGAAAGCCTGTCTAAAAATAACGCTCAACTGGCCGAGTTACGGGACGATAAGTATGGAGTCGAGCGTGCCGTATTTAGCCCGGATGGTCGCCAAATTCTCACCACCACGGGTAAAACCGTCCGCCTGTGGCATACCAAAGGCAATCTCTTAGCACAGTTGCCAGGGGATGAGAATGCGGTCGAGAGTGCAGAATTTAGTCCCGATGGTCGCCAAATCCTCACCGCTACCGATGAAACCGTTCGCCTGTGGGATAACAAAGGCAATCTCCTAACCGAGTTTCAGGGGCGTGAGCATAGAATCGACAGTGCAGTATTTAGCCCGGATGGTCGTCAAATTCTCACCGCTAGCTATGATAAAACCGCTCGGTTGTGGGATACCAAAGGCAATCTCCTGACTATATTCCAAGGACATGAAAGAAAGGTCAACAGTGCAGTATTTAGTCCCGATGGTAGCCAAATCCTCACCGCCAGTTTAGATAAAACCGCCCGTCTCTGGGATATAAAAGGTAATCTCCTAGCTGTGTTCCGGGGGCATGAGGGATATGTCGAGAGTGCCAAATTTAGTCCCAATGGCCGCCAAATTCTGACTGATAGTAGGTATCCTTATGCAACTGCTCGCCTGTGGGATACTAAAGGCAATCTCTTGGCGGAGTTCCGGGGTAGGGAGAATGTAGATATAGGCTGGAGTCCGGACTACAGGGCCGTATTTAGCCCCGATGGTAGTCAAATCCTCACTGCCGGTGGGGATGGAACCGCTCGCCTGTGGGATACCAAAGGTAATCTCAAAGCAGAATTCCAGCGGCATAATTTTAGAGTCAACAGTACCGTATTTAGTCCCGATGGTCGGCAAATCATTACTTCTGGTGTTGATAAAACCGTCCGTCTATGGGATACCAAAGGTAATCTTTTAGCCATATTCCGGGGACATGAGGAAGGGGTCAACAGTGCAATATTTAGCCCCGATGGTAGCCAAATTCTCACTGCTAGTAGTGATAGAACTGCTCGCCTGTGGGACTTATCACTTGGAATAAAAGTTTCTGCTGCTGAAGTAGCATTTATCAATGGAAATCAACTTTCCAGCCAAGGAACCATCGAATCTAGACAACTCGCACTTCAAAAGTTAGAAGAAGCCCTCGCACTCTCTCGTGCAGAGAGAAACTACGCCCAAGCTGCACTCACTCTTCTTTCAATGGGTAAAATTTACGCCCATTTCGGACAATTTCAATCTGCCCTAGACTCCTACAATCAAGCATTACCCTT
>NZ_JAUBSH010000131.1:0-16230 GCF_036704705.1 Microcoleus sp. K1-B1
TCTCTTGTTTCATCTGTCGAAAGAATTCTTAAAGAATTTGGAGATAATTATGTAATTAATTTTGCTTAACTACTTAGAAGATGTCATGCTCAGAGCCTTGAATGAATTTAACCGCCTTACATTAACCTCTGTTCGGGATAATTTAGAACTGTCTTTGGGAGGGTTTTTCAGGCGAAACCTTTCTCAGATTTAGAGTATGTCTGCTGAAGCACTCGATCGATCGGTAAACTAGAAAAAGTAGAGACAATCGCACTAACATCGGGATGAATAGACCTCTTGCAAAAATAACTAGGACGGGCTCTGGGGCCCATTCAATAAATTTATGAAAAGGACTTTTGCAAGAGGTCTAATATGCTTAAAGGCGATCGCCTGCCTGGAATTTCCGTTGTGATCACGCAGGTTTTGCCGGGAGGGGTAGAGCATTTGCGCTGGATATTCTTCGATTTAGGTCACAGTAGCAAACTCCCCGTCCTAAACCTAAAAACAGTGGGTCTAAATCGATCGCAGCCGCTCTGGTTGCCGGGAGTGTCAAGCTAAATCCAACTAAGCCTAGAAATCCGTAGATTAAGGCGATAGTCTCAGAATTTAAGTTAGGAATTTCCCAGTGTAATTTCATTTAATCTCCCATATCGATAAATTTAGATACTCTGCGCTACACCTTACCCATATCACTTCTGAGCGTAGCAATTCTGCTCTTACCCACAAATGCTACAATCATCTGTAAACTTCTCTCTTTCTTAACTCTGCGTTCTCTGTGTTCTCTGCGGTATAAAAAACACTCATGTTGAAACTTTACGAATATTCTCCCTCTGGTAATTGCTACAAAATCCGCTTGCTTTTAACTCAGCTTAATCTTCCCTTCGCGAGGATAGAGATAGACATTCTCAAAGGAGCAAGTCGAACTCCTGAGTTTTTAATTAAAAATCCTAACGGGCGTATTCCTGTTTTAGAAATAGAAGCGGGTGAATTTTTATTTGAATCAAATGCAATTATATTTTATTTGAGTGAAGGAACAGAGTTTTTCCCCAGTAATAAATTTGAACGCGCCAAAGTCATGCAGTGGTTATTCTTTGAACAATACAGCCATGAACCTTTCATTGCGACTTCTCGCTTTTGGTATTTGACAGGTAAAGCTGAGGAGTACAAGGAAGCACTTCAACAAAAACAAGCACCGGGTTATGCTGCTTTGGGAGTGATGGAACAGCATTTAGCAAACCATGCTTTTTTTGTAGGCGATCGCTATACCATTGCTGACATAGGTTTATTTGCTTACACTCACGTTGCTGACGAAGGTGGATTTGATTTAACCAGATTTCCAGCAATTCAAACTTGGAGCGATCGGGTAAAAAGTCAGCCTGGATATATCAGCATTCAGCAATAACAAGATTCATGTTATTATAGATGGGTTCGGCAATCCCTGAGTTTTCACTTAAAACTCCCTACAAGTAGGGTACCTTAGATCAGTAGTGCGGACTGTTTTGAGTTCGTAGTCTGAAAGCGTCCATTTTCCGTTGGTAGGGAAATAGCGTTGGAGCCTTGCAACCCTTATTCTACACTTTGCCATCAAAAGTCCGAAGTATTGTTAAATGGCTCTGAAAAACTTCTGTCTAAGGTGATCACCGACACAGTGATGGCCGATCGGGGGTATCATACTGAATCAATACGTAAGTATTTGGCTCCAGGTACAACACAAGATACCAGTAATTTCGCCAGGGCGCAAGCCATGTAATCCTAGTGCTGACGACCTGGACTTCTACAAGGCTCATCAAGGGAATAAAAAACTGATAATTTCAACTGAAGCAGTATCGGATGATTACGATGCGTTTGTCTAGGTGTAACCAACTTTCTCGGTGCAAGTTACCTGGGTGCTGCCGTTATCTGGTGGAATTGATAACGCGATCTAGGAAGGGTGAAAGAAGAAGTATTTTTACAACGGCATCATCGGTGTCGGATGATCTAAAATAGAGAGAGTAGTATGAAAATTGCCCTAGTCCATGATTACTTAACACAGCCCGGTGGGGCAGAGCGTGTATTTGAATTGCTGTGTACACGCTACCCCAATGCTGATATTTTCACGTCTGTGTACGAACCTAAACAAACTATTGATCTGGGCGAACGTGAAGTTCGTACAACTGTACTTCAGAAGGTTCCAGGAGCAAGTAAGAATTTTAGGCTAATGGCTCCATTTTATTTTTCAGCCTTTCGAGCCTTGGATCTACAAGACTACGATCTGATTATCAGCAGCACCACGAGCTTTGCTAAAGCTGTGCGGAAAAGACCAGGAGCTAAACATATTTGTTTCTGTCACAATGTCACCCGGTTTTTGTGGGATACCACCACATATCTGCGAGACTATGCTACCTATCGAAATCTTTCTGGTATGCTCGAACCGATATTTCAGAAAATGAGGAAAGCAGATCTTGATTCAGCTCAGGAACCTGACTTTTATATTGCTAATTCCAGCACTGTTGCCAGTCGTATCCAGCAATTCTATGGCAAGCACTCAGTTGTTATTAACTATCCCATTGACATCAATAAATTTATTTATTCCAAAGATAAGGAGGACTTTTATTTGACCTCAGCTCGTCTTCTTGGTTACAAACGTATCGATGTAATTATTGAAGCATTCAATTGGCTGGGATGGCCATTATTGATCACGGGTGATGGCCCCGAGCGAGAGCGTCTTGAGTCCAGAGCTTTAAACAATATCAAATTTCTAGGTCATGTCAGCGATACAGAACGTAGTCAGTTGATGTCTAAAGCTCGTGGTGTTATTGTTGCTGCTTTGGAAGATTATGGCTTAGTTCCAGTGGAAGCCAATGCGAGTGGAACGCCCGTAATTTCTTATGGTAAGGGTGGTGTATTAGATACTCAGATACCAGGTAAGACTGGCATCTTTTTCAATCTACAGACACCGGAAGCTATTCACACAGCATTAATTGAGTCCAGTAAGATTGCATGGGATTACGAAAAAATTCGATACCATGCGGTCGATAACTTTTCCGAAGAAGTTTTTTTTAGAAAAGTAGAGAGAGTTATTGAGGAAGTTTGCAGCGATCATCAGCCATAAATATATTTGGTTTAATAGGTTTCTTAGCGAGGCGTAGAAGTGACTGAAAACAATATCTACTCAATGGCTGAAACAGAAGCTGGCTATGGAGAACTGTTTGCAGTTTTAATCCGCCGGCGCTTTTGGTTGCTAAGTGTCTTGTTTATTGTATTGGCTGCTGCCACTGCAAAAGCGTTGATAGACAAACCTACCTATAAAAGCTCAATGCAGCTCTTGGTAGAATCTAATTATCAAGGCAAAAAAGACAGTAAAACAGATAATCTCTTTGCTGATTCTAATGTTGAGATAGACAATGCTACTCAGCTTAGTCTGATGCAAGGCCCTATGCTCCTCCAAAGGGCGGTGGAATTGCTTAGCCCTGAGTATCCCGATCTCGATGTAGAGGAGATTAAAAAATACTTAACCGTCACTCAAGTGGCGGCTGGCAAGGGATCAGACAAGACTACTAAGATTTTTGAAGCAACTTATACGGCTAATGATCCGACTCAAACCCAAAAAGTTCTACAAGTAATGCAACGGGTTTATCTGGATTACAACCGAGAACAGCAGAGACTACGTTTAACTAAAGGTCTTGCCTTCATTAATGAACAATTACCAAAGGTTAGTAAGAATGTTGCTCAAGTTGAGGGTACTTTAGAAGAGTTTCGCAAAAATCAAAATCTGATTGAACCAGAAGTACAAGCAAAAGCTTTGACTGAGGCAATTAACAACATTCAGCAGGATCGACGGGCCAATCAGGCGACTAGAATGGATCTTCAGGCTCAATACGACTCTTTGCAGCAGCAACTTGCTAGTTCTCCCCAGGAAGCGCTCGTTGCAGCACGGCTAAGTCAGTCTTCTCGTTATCAAGCCTTACTCAACGAAATCCAAAAGACAGATTTAGCGATCGCCCAGCAACGGATACGCTTCACTGACAGAAACCCAGTTATTCAAAAGTTACTCTCGGAGCGCAACAAGCAACTAAGTCTCTTGCAAGCAGAAGGGCAACGTGCTACACCAGAAGTTTCTGCTCAACTTCCTGGTACTGGAGAAAGCCTTTTGACCGAAAGGCAACTCGGTGCAACCGACTTAACTATCGCTACTAAGCTTCTGGAGATTCAGACAAACTTAAAGGGTTTAAGTGCACGCGACGAAGAACAGGCAAAAAAAGAGCAGCAGCTCCGTGTAGAACTCGCTCGGTTTCCTAATCTATTGGCTAAGTACACTCGTCTACAAACAGACATACAACTCAAGCGTGAAACATTTCAACAGTTAGAGAAAGCACGGCAGGACTTAAGCCTGGAAATTGCCCGAGGTGGATTTGATTGGCAAGTTGTGGAAGTACCGCAGCTCGGTATAGTGAGTAATTCCAAAAAACGGCAGAACGTTATGCTAGGTGTCGTGGTTGGGTTGTTCTTGGGTGTTGCTGTGGCTTTTATTCGCGATATGTTGGATGATTCTGTTCATAGCTCGGATCAGTTAACAAAACTGGTTCCCCTGCCTTTACTAGGCATGACTCCACAACTACCGCAAATCAAGAAGAACAAACTAATCATTAAGCTACCGTTCGGCGGCAAGCGACAAGCTTCCGCCGCTTGGGCAAGCGAACCCATCATTAAGCTACCTTTCGGTAAGCCAGAAGGTATGGCACCTTGCACGATTGAAGTAATTCATAGTCCACCTGTTTGGGAATCCTTTGATCTAATTTATAAGAACATTCAACTTCAAAGTTCGGGTTCGATGTTTAGTCCTTTAATAATTACTTCAGCATTGGAGGGTGAGGGAAAATCAACAATCGCATTAGGTTTGGCAATTAGTGCTGCGCGTCTACATCAACGGGTACTGCTAATTGATGCTGATTTCCGTCAGCCGATGCTGCATACACAGCTCAATATTCCTAATGAGTATGGGCTTTCAACTTTGCTGGAAACTAACGCTAAAGTGCCTATACCCAGTCATGTTCCAGCATCAGACTTATATGTTGATATTTTGACTTCTGGGCCAATACCCAAAGATCCAGTAAATCTGTTAAGTTCTCCTCAAATGCAGAGATTAATGGCAGGATTTGAGCAGAGTTATGATTTAGTTCTGCTGAATGCACCTCCCGTTTTAGGGATGGTAGATGCTCTGCTGATTGCATCTTGTTGCCGGGGGGTAGTGTTGGTGACACGCATTGATCGGGTGACAAAAACTGCACTTACTGAGACTACAGCCATGCTGAACAAGTTAAATACGATCGGGGTAATCGCAAATGGTGGTATTAGTCTCAAAAAGAGTAACAGAGCCAGTGTCAAATCATAAAAATATTTCCGTGAACAGAAGCGTTGTTTGACCAGTTTTTGTACCAGACTTTTACGCTCCACCAAACCGGGTGGCAACTTTTCTGTCAAGTGTACTGTCACTATTTTTTCTCGGAGGTCGATAGAATATGATTGGGAGCGTGTCACTTTTACAATGAGTATAAATACTCATAAACTCCAACGTGACTTTTTTACTGATGATCGGTATATAGCGTTTCTCAGATAGATGAGCTATGCAATAAGGCTTGAAATACTTGATATTCACGGAATCTCGTCTACTTCATTTTTACAATAAATGCTATGATCGGCGATAATTATCATCTCTTCCCACTTGATATACAGCGGATTCCAGGTTTATGAAGTACAGTAGCAGCAGCTTGTAAACCAGTTTTTAAAGTGCTGTGGATTAACCAAATCAAGCGCAGTAGCTAGTAAAACGTCAACCATCTTGGTAGTAGTGGGCGAAAACTTACGTAAAAAAGCTTTGAGTTGTGACCACCATAATTCGATCGGATTAAAGTCAGGAGAATAAGGTGATAAGTTCAGGATACTGGCACCAGCCGCTTGAATCAATGGTTCAATCACCGCCAACTTATGGGCTGGTAGATTATCCATAACAACGACTGCACCTTTCCATAAGTTTGGCACTAAACACTGTTCTACAAAAACTGCAAATGCCTGACTATCCATCGACCCATTCAGCGTCATTAATCCTACTACTTTTTTTAAGCTGATTGCTCCAATAACTGTTACTTTTGCACCCCGATAAAAGGGTTTTAAATCATAGACTCTACTACCATATCTTGAACGTGCGTGGGTTCGTGTCAACCCCAATAAAACGCCCATTTCATCCAAAAATACCAGGTTTTCAGGGTCGATATTTTTCACTTTCTCCCAATACTCACACCTCAAAATTTGCACTCGGTCGGTGGCAGATTGACTACTCCGTATTGTTTTTTTTTTCGCGTCATATTTTGTTTTTTTAATTCGCGACACATCATACTAGGGCTGACAGATTGCTTGTGGCTATCTAGCCAGTATTCACAATATTCTGATCAAGTGCTATCCGGATATTTTTCCACCATCTCGATCAATTTAGTTGTCGACGAGTGTAACACACTTTTCAGGCTTCCCCCCGGTTTTTTTGGTTGAAGGTGGCCAGTCGTTTGTTTTTGTTTTAAGATTTTTTGCACAAACGCTTTACTGACATCAAAACGTTGGGCTACTTTCCTGACTGATGTATCACCTTGTTCATACGCTTTAACTATTTTTATACGAAACTCGATCGAATAAGCTTTCATTTTTTCGGCTGATGTACTGAATGTAGTGTACCACATATACATGGAATCTGCTGTATAATCATGACACCCGAACAACAACAGGCAATTAAAACACATCTAGATGCTATTTCTGTCATACTTTATGATGATTCTAATCCTGATTGCTTGCAGACATTAGAAGATATTGAACTGGCAGTTAGAGACCAAGTTTTGACTCATGTGACACCACATATCGGCTTTTTTTTATCTGCTCAACTACCGGTACAAAAGCCGGAAGAATCAAGACATTAAAAAGCACTCTTGGTAATTTAAGTATCACTCAGAAACAAGCAGATAAACTAGGCTGTGGCAGCCGTAGTCGATTGAGTCCACATTTAGAAAACTGTTGCTTAAGACTGAGTGCCAATGTTTCTTATCAGCATGCAGCTCTTGATATTAAATATCTAACGGGAGTGAGTGTTGCGTCTAAAACACAACGCCAGATTAGTACATTATCAAGACTTCCACCAGCCCATCGCCACAGCAGATATTGAGGAGCTAAGTGCAGATGGTGGAAAAGTACGACTCAGGAGACCTCAAGGACAAAACTCTGAATGGAAAGACTATAAAGCAATTGTGTCGGAAGCTGGTATGGTGGCTAGTTTTAATCAAAATGATATCATCATTAATTGGGCAAATAAACAACCACTAGCAAAACCTATAACTTGCTTGGGCGATGGACATGATGGAGTGTGGAATATATTTAAGGAAATCAGTTGCGAACAGAACAGAAGAGAAATTCTAGATTGGTATCATCTGAATCAAAATCTTCAAAAAGTAGGTGGTTCAATAAAGCGACTTAAGCAAGCAGAAGCATACTTGTGGACAGGGAATGTAGAGAGTGCGATAGCTCTATTTACAAAGCTCAAGAAAAAATCAGCAGTGAATTTTGGCAAATATTTAGAAAAGCACAAAGACAGGATTATCAACTATGAAGTTTTCTCTCTTGATGGCATTTGTTCAATTGGTTCGGGAGCAGTAGAATCAGGCATTAAGCAAATAGCCAGACGAATTAAAATATCTGGAGCGAGTTGGAAATCCGAAAATGTGGGACAAGTATTAGCTCATCGTTGTGCTTACTTGAACGGCTTAATTGGTAATCAGCGAAAAGTTGCCTGAGTATAATTACTCAGTACAAAAGTGACATGCTCCCATATGATTTCCTTTGCTTTGACTCTTTAATGATATTTCATTGATGGTAAAACTGGAGGTTACAACGCGCGAAGCAACTTTGCTTTTCTCAACAGGATATACAAGCTGCAACCCTTATTTATTCTCATTCCTAGGCTTCTTTGTCACCCTCCCAGTAGTAGTGCTTACTTATTAGTCAGTTTATATCGGCTGAAATCAAGTAGAAAATAATCCATCCATAACCCGCAGTTTGAAGCTTGTCTAGGCTCCAGGTAATTCAGCACACGCACCGTACAACCGCTATCTGTAAGCCGTCAAGATAGTAAAAAATTTCTGCTTATTTACCATTTTTTTGACGAAATGGATCGAAACCAGCAACTTCGGCCAGCGTATAAAGTGGCCGGCCCTTCACCTCCTCATAAATCCGCCCTATATACTGACCCAAAATCCCAATACTGACCAACTGTACCGCACCCAAAAAGAAAACTGCCATCATCACAATTGTTAAACCAGTCAATGCCGAACTTGGATAAAAAAGCCGCCAATACAAAATCAAAAAAGCCATTAACACAGATATAAATGCTGCAAATAAACCCAGATAAATCGAAAGTCGGAGGGGAACTTTTGAAAAAGATACTAAACCATTCATCGCCAAACTTAAAGATTTTCTGAAGGTATACTTAACCTCGCCTGCAAAGCGCGGATCACGTTCAAACTTAACCGCCGTTTGTTTAAAACCAATCCAAGCCCGCAGTCCCCGAATGTAGCGGTTACGTTCTGGCATGGCGTTGAGTACATCCACCACGCACCTATCCATCAAACAAAAATCTCCAGTATCTATCGGAATATCAACATCAGCAAGATGACGCAAAATGCGATAATACATATAAGCCGGCAACCGCTTAAACCAACCTTCTTGACGGCGTTGAGTGCGTTGAGCGTAAACAACTTGATAGCCCTGCCGCCACTGTTCTATCATATCTATAATTAGCTCTGGTGGATCTTGCAAATCGCCGTCCATGATGACTACAACTTGACCTCTAGAAAAGTTTAAACCTGCAGTTACAGCTATTTGATGACCGAAATTGCGGGCAAAACTGAGGTAACAAATTCGCGCGTCTTTTTCGTGCAATTCTCGCAAAATGTCCAGAGAGCGATCGCGACTGCCATCATTGATTAAAATTAATTCTACTGGGCCGTCCATTCGCTCCATCACGGCACTAATGCGCCGATACAATTCAGCGAGATTTTCTTCTTCGTTATAGATAGGAATTACCAAGGAATACTTAGGTGTATCGTTCATTGCAGTTTCTGTTTAAAAATCGGTTTTTCAACCGTTAAATCAAAAGTTTCTTTTTTCCCAAACACCCTGGCTGCTTCACGAGAGAGAGATTCGGCACGTAATTTCGCTCTTTAAGCGAGACAACAGCATCCCACAAAATAGCCGCATACCAAAATTTATCTATTTTCTTAAATACGAAAAATAAAAGATACCATAAGACTGACGCACAGCGAAAATATCTGTTATCATAGATGTTTAGTCAGATATATAAAAATTACAATCATAACCCATCGATTCAAAATTGCATGACCAATTCCAATTATCTTTGGCAAGCAAATCAAGACTTAAGCGAAGCTTGTCTGCACCATCCCTTTGTCAGAGGCATTGCTGACGGCAGCCTCCCCCAAAATAGTTTTGCATATTACGTTGCACAAGACGCATTTTTTCTGGGAGCATTCGCTCGCGCTTACAGTATCGCTGCTGCAAAAGCACCCGACTGGGAGGGGTTTGAAATCCTCCACAATCTCGCTAGTGGCGTTTTAGAAGAACTTCGTTTGCATCAAGGATATGCAGCCAAATGGGGTGTAAACTTGCAAGAGACAAAACCGGGAACTGCTACCCGCCGCTACACAGATTTTTTATTAGCGACAGCCTGGGGAAGTGGTGTAGGTTTGACAGTAGCCGCCATGACTCCTTGCTTGCGGTTGTATGCTTTTTTGGGACAGCAGCTAGCTAAACCTAATATACCGAAACACGCCTTTAGCGACTGGATTTCCACCTATAGCAGCCCGGATTTTGAGATTTTAGCAAAACGGCTGGAAAGTTTGGTCGATCGCTACGCAGAGGCTGGGCCAGAGGTAGAAGCCACCTATCGCTACGCTATGCTGTGCGAAAGAGACTTTTTTCAGGCAGCTTGGGAAATAGAGTAAATTAAGTTTATGGAAAAGATATGGAGAAGTATCTTAAGCTACCTACACGCAGTAAATTTAACAGCTATGTACAGCAGGAATGTAGCAAATAATGTCCTAACAGCATATTCCCAACGAGGCTGACTACTCAACACTAAACCGACTCCCACCGAGAGGGAGACAATGCCGTAAGCGTAGGGAAGAACCGATTGCATAATACTAGAGCTGATCAGTAGCGCTAAAGAGCAAAAGCCGAAATAGATGACTGTAATGCTCAGCCATTTTCGCCCATACCACAACAAATAGCCATTGCCCCAAATCAGGGCAAATTTACTAACAGCTTGCAACCAGCAACAATGCACGCAAAAACGCCCAACTATTAATGAGTACCCCTGCTAATTCCACTTGCATTCCCAGAGTCGTGAAGCCGCCCATCAGCAAAGAAAATAGCGGATAAAAAGCAACAGAATGCTGATGCCCATCATCTGCATAGCTGTAGCCTAAATTAGCGATTTATATGTGCCATTTACCGTCCCATCAGAAACCACATAGCAATTACCAAAATTACCCAGTCCCGGCTTTTGGAGCGCTCCAGGCGCGGAATTACTTCTAGCCCTAAATCAGTATTTGTCATGGCTAAAACAGCGCAAGACTGTAGATTTAAAATTAAAGTATAGTCCGCTGCCGAGCGCTCGCCAAATATATACGTAAGTACAGCCGTACTGCTAATTTTAACGTCCGAGTTTATTGGGAATCCCTTCGCAGCCGCCGGGAATAGTCTCTCTCGACTTCGAGCCGCACCAAGCGCAGCAGTAATAGCGCTGCTCCTCCGACAGCCGCTTGACACCGGTGAAATCAACACGTTCAACCACAGCGCCGGTATGTTCGCCCGTTTGATAGTTGGGAAATTCGGTACGGCTGCGGGGGGATGCAGTTTGTGCCGAGCCGTAGAATAATGCGGCGGCTCTCATGTCGGCGCGAGCGAGATTGGCGTCGTACAAGACAGCGCGCGAGAGGTTAGCTTTCACTAAATCGCACTTGCTGAGATTGGCGCGGACGAGGTTGGCTTCGCTCAAATCCGTCCACCGCAAATCGGTGCCAGCCAGGTCAGCACCCGCTAACATGACATTGAGATCGATAACGCGGATACCGTGATCTCTATCTTCAGCGTAGCCACCGTCGCCGTCAAGGATGGGGCGGCCTAAAAGCCGATCGCGCTTCAGCGGAGTAACCAATCTCGACTGCGATAAAAACCGCAGAATTTTAGCTTTACCTTCAGCATCTACACTGCTCATAATCGCAGCGGTGCGGCCTTCTGCGATCGCCCTTTCCTGCGGCCAGTCTTCCAAAAACCCTTGTTCGTCAAGGGCTAAGTCCGAAACCCCTTGAAAATAAGCATCGATCGTTTGCTGCTGCGTAATTCGATTTTGCTGAATAGTCAAATCTTTGGATATCACATACTGCCGCCAAGCCACGTAAACGCCCAAAATCGCGATCAAAATTTGGCCCAAAGCGCCGATCAGCTCGCCGAGAGCGCCGATCGCGTCCCAGTTGATTTGGATGTTGCGGCTTCCCGGTTCAGTATTACTACCGCTGAGCATCAGCAAGCCAACAATCCCAGCTAAAAGCCCAAAGCAAGCGACGATCAGCGTGCGCCAAGTTGGCGGAATTACCTGCACCCAGATTTTGCCCCAACTCGGCCACATTAGCCGCAGCGATATGCCGATCGCACCGACGGCGCCAATTAAGCCCAGCCAAATGTTGTCATTGGCCAGCCCAAAAATCATCGCTGCGATCAACCCCAGCGTCAGCACTGACCCCGACTTCTCAGGAGTCGTTTGTTCCGGCTGCTGCGGCAAAAACACCTTGCGAGTTGGAGGCGGCGGCACCGGTTTTTCCGGTTCAGCAGTAGCGACGATTGTCCCTGATTCTGGTGGCACAGTAGGGCTCGCACCGTTCTGACTTTCTACAGTCACGTTAGATTCAGGGCGATTGGGTTGAGAAGAGTTTGGTTCGGGTGTCATGCGTTGAGGCAAATTCTAACTGTGGCTGGTCAATAAAACGATTTTAACTAACCAAGCATGATTCTAGATAATATTACAATAGAAATCTCCACTAATTACACTCAAACAGGTAACATACTATGGCCCTGGTACTCCCCAATCTGCAAGAAAAACAAATGGGTCAAGTAATCACTACAATCACCGTCACGAATTTCATCGATCTAGTTATGGCTGAACGGGGATTCATTGCTGCTGAGGAAGTTCGCTCTGTTACCCTCGATAACGTTGTTGTCGATACCGGAGCCACTCTGCTTTCCTTGCCCGCTCCCATTATTAGCCAACTAGGTTTAAGACAAGTAGGAGAAAGAGATGTAGAAACCTCGGCTGGTATCAAAAAAGGTCGAATTTTTGCAGGCGCTCAAATTATTGTAGAGGGGAGAGAAGGCAGATTTGATTGTTTAGAATTGCCCGCAGGCGTTTCTGCTGTTTTGTTGGGCGTGATTCCCATGGAAGAACTAGGCTTAGAACCAGATTTGAAAAATCGACAGTTGCGAGTATTGCCGATGAACAATCAGCAAACATATCTGATGGGTTAGTTGAGTGGCGTTTACCGTAGCACAAACCTCTCGCCTGTGATTCCTATCAGGTCCAGTCAATTACCCGCCATCAAAAATATTGGTAGTGAGGACCAAACTCCTCATAAAAATTTGATAAACTTATTCCTAATTGCCAACGAATTTTCTTTATTTTTGAGAGGTTAGATATTATTAAGTACCGTAAAAAACAACTACCAAAAAAAATGGGTTTTAGGTATATGTAAGATTTTTGCCCAACATCTAGCGAGCAGAATAAGCCTTGAGCAAATACACGCTAACCGTCCCAAATATCAAAAAAACTAACCCTAAAAGTAACTCGATACTAAACCTTTGAGCATTGCCCAAAGCGACAAGAATTTGCTGCCGCACCACAAACGCCAACAGCCAGCAAATCTCCGCCTTCAGCCAAACCAAAAGACCTCGCCCCAACAGATATTGCCGGCGAGCGTTCTCAGAAGTAATCCGTACCGGATAATTAAAAGTATGCGGATAGCGCGATACCGCAGTTAAAACCGCAAAAATAATGGCAGCAACCGCAGGCATGATCCAAATCGTCACCTTGTCGCCCCAAGCATCAGCCAGCCCCCCCAAGCCAAAATGAATCGGAATTCGATCGGGCAAAACCGCCCAAAACTTGACGATGAGCAAAACAGCCAGCAAAAGCGCGATCGCACCTAAAAGCTCTACCGCCACTAAAACAGGCGAAAGCCCCAGAGAAATAACCGGCCGTTGGTTTGGTGCGTTTCCAGTCATGGCTACTTAAAATTAGATTAATATTGAAAATAATAGTATTGCTTCCTATTTCATTCCCCAACAGCTTTCGTTGGGGGTTTCCAAACATCCCGCGAGGTTCTATGACGGCTCAGGTCTTGATTGAAAAGAAAAAGTTAGAAAAACCGCCCCTAACAATACACACATTAGGCGATCGCGTCCTGCGGCAGCCAGCGAAGCGCGTCAAAAGCGTCGATGCAGAAATTCGGCAGCTAGTCCGAGAAATGCTGCAAACCATGTACAGTGCGGATGGTATCGGTTTGGCCGCCCCCCAAGTCGGAGTCAACAAACAAGTAATCGTGCTCGACTGCGACCCGGAAAACCCTGCCACACCCCCAATGGTTTTGATCAACCCCACCATCAAAAGTAGCAGCAGCGATGTCTGCATCTTGCAAGAAGGGTGTTTGAGCATTCCGGGAGTTTATTTAGAAGTCAAACGCCCAGAAGTCATTGAAGTCTCCTACCGCGACGAATACGGCCGCCCACAAACCCTGATAGCAACCGAGTTACTGTCGAGGGCAATTCAGCACGAAATGGATCACCTCAACGGAGTGCTGTTTGTAGACAGAGTAGAAAACAAGCTGGCACTGAATGAAGCATTAGTCAAGCAGAAATTTTCGCCAAAGGCAGTAAAATCAGTATGATGGCAGGAACTCCGAAAAGTGGTTTACTATTAGCTCTTTCGTGCATCACTGCGATCGCGGCAGTCGGCTCCATCTTTGAGCTGTCATCGGGAGAAGCTCAACTTGGCAATTTAGTCACGGGCATCATCCTCGCCCTGAGCGTACCCCTAACTGGCATATTTTTCTATGCAGCCGTTCAGGATGCCAGGGCAAATCTATAAGCAGAGTTATTAGTCATTAGTCATTAGTCAGCAGTTATTAGTAATTAGTAATTAGTAATTAGTCAGCAGCTAACAACCAATAACTGTGGAATAAAGATTGCTCAAAAATAACATCAGCTAACAGCTCGCGAGTTCATGACCAATGACTAATGACTAATGACTAATGACTAATGACTCATAACTCATGACTAATGAAATCGGATTTCTGCGACAAGTGCCAGCCAAAGAGGCTGCGGGAACGCCAGCATCCAAGTACCAACTTTCTGAAGATGGGGAATTGGTCATCGGACGCGATCGCAATTGTCAAATAGTTTTAGAGTCGATCGGTCACGGCATGGTTTCCCGTCGCCACGCCATGATCCGTCCCCTAACTCAGGGTACTTTGACGAGATGGCAAATTTGCGACCTCAACAGCGCTAACGGAACTTATATCAACGGACAAAAGATCTCTGGCTGCCAAACTTTAGAAACAGGCGATCGCATCAGTCTCGGCCTTGACGGCCCTGAATTTATATTTGAATCTCCCGTAACCACTTACCAAAATCAACCCGGATTAAGAGCACCACAAACTGGCAATTTTGCTGGTATCGAAAAAGATGCTCTCACTTTAACTCAATTATTCCCGATCGCCTCCACGGGCAAACAATTAAGCCAAAAAGCTTACTTATATCCAGGTATCGCCACAGTTATTGTTGTCGTTTCGATGTTTGTCGCCGTTGGAAATTCTGCAGCATTCAACTTGCTGCTGTCAGCTTACCTCGCCGGTGCGGCTTACTACTTTATCTATCAACTATGCGGCAAACACAAGCCTTGGTGGGTCTTGCTTGGTTCGGCTTTAGCTACAGTCCTGATTGTGATCAGCCCCTTATTAATTGGATTTATATTAGTATTTAGAGAAATTTTGCCCGGTCGCCTGCCAACGGAAGGCGAAACAATCAGTTTTTTGCCTTTTTTGACCAGAATGTTTTTCGGGGCGGGTCTAATGGAAGAATTGCTGAAAGCCCTGCCCGTTTTGGGAGCGATGTTGCTGGGAAATTGGCTGAAAAATCCGTGGCGCGATCGAATCGGCGTTTGGGAACCTTTAGACGGAATTCTGTTAGGAAGTGCTTCGGCAGTGGGCTTTACACTGTTAGAAACTCTGGGGCAGTACGTTCCCAATGTCATCCAAAATGTCACCCTGCAAGCAGGGCCGGACGCCGGACAATTAGTAGGATTGCAGTTGCTAATTCCCCGCATTTTGGGTTCCGCCGCCGGACACATGGCTTACAGCGGCTATTTGGGATATTTTATCGGTTTGAGCGCCCTCAAACCCAGGAAGCGCTGGCAAATTTTGGGCGTAGGTTATTTCAGTGCTTCGGCACTTCACGCTTTGTGGAATGCGTCGGGAGCAGCCAGCGTACTTTTGCTGGCGTTGGTGGGAGTTTTGTCCTATGCGTTTTTGGTAGCCGCGATTTTGAAAGCCAGAGCTCTGTCTCCGAATCGAGAGCAAAATTTTGCAACTCGAATATTTTATGAAAAGTGACTGCTGACTGGTTAATTGTTGAGGTGCGATCGCACCTCAAGCTGCCATTTTTTTCTTTTGTTTTAACCAGCTTAAACCTGCCAATGCTAAAGCTGTCCCCCCAACGGTGAGAGGTTCGGGAACTGGTTCGGGTTCGGTATTCACTAGGTTGTAAAAAACCTCGGTCTGGACGCTCACTCCGTCAGCTAGATATACACTGCCTTGGTTTATACCTATATATAGCTCCCTATACCCCGCGAAAACAGAGCTCCACCTATCAGAGAACTCCTCGTCCGAAGCTATAGACCAAGATGGGTTACCCTGAACTTTGAGGTAAAAAGGCCCTCCTGGCTCGTCTGGAGGAATGATTATTTCTTTCGTCGCAGAGTCCCCACCGCGTGCTTGCAGTCCGCGAAAATCCCCTTGATAAAATAAAGCTGTAGGTGCGATCTGGGGGGGTGACAAGATGGCTAAGAGCTAGACTGAATCTGACTTATAGCCCTCATCCCCCGTTGGTAAAAATAGC
>NZ_JAUBSH010000132.1:0-15827 GCF_036704705.1 Microcoleus sp. K1-B1
TTTTGGACGCATAAGGGTGGTGGGACAATGAAACTATCTTTCTCTTATTATAGGATCAATTGTTCTGTGGTGTTCTCCTATTGAGTGTGATTCAAACCTGTCGTTTTCAAGCTCGTTCAGTAATGGCTTTTTTCCGTGAGGCTATTTCTGCCCATTCTTGTGCCTTGGCTATGCCTGAGCTCATTCCCATTTTTCAGACCTGAATCCTTACGATACACCCACTGTCTTGAGCCAGTTTCCCAAGTCTACAGAACAAAATTCTCGATCGCCCAAAACGATCACTTTATATTCTTTAAGCAAGGGTAAAACTTGTTCGAGAGCGATGGTTTGTTCTTGTAAATTACTGCTTCCTAATTTTGGTAACAAACACCAGTATAATGGAATGGCTCTTTTCTTCCCAATTAGGGCGATCGTAAACAGATTGATACAGCCCCATTGAGTCCGATCGATCGCCACTGATAGGGTTTGTCCCACAGAGCAATAAGTTGTTAACCAATAAGCGATCAAAGGCAACCAAATTAGTGTGATCGTTAAGTGAGGTAAATCGAGAAATCTTTGTAATTTGCGACGGCGACTTTCGGTAGTAATTGGGTAAGGAAATACTCGCACCAGTCTCTCTAACCTCACTTGTTTCTCGGATTGTATGAGGTTCAACAAGATTGTGAGTAAAATAAACTGGGCTTGCGTCAGTTGTTTTTGTAAGTGAGTTTGGTAAAATGTTGGTAACATATTTTTTGGGATAGGCAAGCGTGTAACAATTCTGCTGCCTATCTTTTTTTACCACAACAGAGATCAATCTTTACCCAGTCTGGGTTTGGGGCGGGTTGTCACCCCCCCCAGGTAAATACCTTATATGTAAAGTTATTGTAAAGGCCCTAGACATTGATACTTATATAATGTAAAAATTAAGTTGTGCATTGGATCAGGTTTGTATCTTCCAGGAAAAATTTATGATAATTACTCACAAAATTGCTGGCTTAACAGCTACCTTAACTACTGCTCTGAGTTTGTTGGCAGCACCAGCAATGGCATTTTCGGTAGGGGCCACTAATAACGCTGAGATTTTAAAAAATAATTTATTGGGGGCTAATACAGCCGGGTTGAGTAATTTCTCTGTTTCAACTACGGGTAATTCGGCTGCTTTTGGTACTTTCACTAATGACCCCTTCGGTTTGAAATCAGGTGTTGTTCTGAGCACTGGTAGAGTCGCCGATATACCGGGTCAGAATCGGAAAGATAACTTCACGACAGAGGACAGCGATTTAAGCACGGACTTTGGTCCTAAGGGTGAACAGGGGGATGTGACTCAGCTAAACCTCAGCTTTTTTGCTAATAGCACAGTTGAAAAGTTGTTCTTTCAATATGTATTTGCTTCTGAGGAGTTTCCTGAGTTCGGCGGTTCTAAATATAATGACGATTTTGAACTGCTGCTGAACGGCATTAATTTGGCAAAATTGAGCGACGGAAAAACAGTTACGATTAATAATCTTGTTCCCGATCCACATAATCGCTCTACAGATCACCCCGACTATATTGACAACCCAAGTTTCACAGGTATTGCTGCTAACACCATTAAGCTGGACGGTTTTACTAAAGTTTTAGGTTTTGAGGGTTTGCTCAAGCAAAACCAGACGAATGTTCTCAGTATCCGCATTAAAGATGTGGGCGATGGGAAGTTAGATTCGGCTGTATTTATTAAAGGCGGTTCTGTGGGGACGGTTCCACCTGAACCGGTTCCCGAACCGATGACTGTGGGGGGTTTGATGGCGGGAGGCGTTATGCTGGCTGCTGGACGAAAGTTACGCAATCGCCGTGGCGGAAGTAATTAATAACGGAAGGAAGTTCGGCAACGGATTATGTAACGGATGTAACGGATGTCGGGGAGAAGGCAGAAGGCAGAAGGCAGAAGGCAGAAGGCAGAAGGCAGAAGGAAAAAACAGAACAGGAACCATTTTGGCGGTTGCTGTAATATGAATCTCGACTAGCCGTGTTGGAGACAGAAACGGGGTTTGATGAACGAAAAGACCTCGTTGCAGTTGTTTAACCGGGTAAAAAAACTCGGTTTGTACGATCGCGATCGCGTAATATCATGTCATATCAATTCCGGTTGCACTCCTCATGATGGTTGACTGTTGAGTGTTTAGTGCTGACTCGATTTTATTATTTTGATCCAACCCGAAACGATATCAAGTAATTCAACCATTATGGGTACGCAGCGAGGAATGCAAGTCCTCATACAATTCTGACGACGAATGCCCTCACTACGAACCAATTTTATTGCGGTTGTTCTAGCGGACAGAATATAAGTTTTTATCCCAAATTCGCAAAGGGCGGATTTTTTTGTATTTGGAATTGCAGCAAATATTGCGGGTAAAACCCGCGTCTACAACCACTGACTAAAAACTAAATAATTTAGCTATGAACAGTACCGTCCGGTAAGATTGTACCTGTTAATGTAGTCCGGGTAAGTTTGACCATAACTCGATCGCCGTAACCGATTTTCGCTCCTGTTAAGTCAGCACCGCTCAAGTCAGCACCGCTCAAATCGGCTCCGATTAAGTTGGTTTCTCTCAAGTTGGCATTGATCAAACAAGCTCCTAACAAATTGGCCCTGAACAAGTTTGCTTGGTGCAAATTCGCGCCTGTGAGGTTGACGTTGTGTAAAAAAGCATCACTTAAGTCGGCTTCACTCAGGTTTGCATTGCTCAAGTTTCTCCCTGAAAAATCCTTTTCTTTTAAGGAAGCTCCTTTGAAGTTGGAACCGCTCAAATCGGGAGCTTGCGGCCCAGCTTGGCGGTAAGACTGAGATGGCGGTGGCTGCGATTGGTAGCGGGAGGCCTCTGAATACGGCCCTGCTGGGTTTCCCCCATAGTTTCCCGGATAATTTCCAGGATATTTTCCTGAAGAGGGTTCAGAAGAGTACCGCGGTTCTTTTGGGTTTGCCGGTGGTGGCTGGGTGTTTTGGTGCTGGGTGTTTGGATACTGAGTATTTCTGTACGGATTGTTTTGGTACTGAGTATTGGGTTGCTGAGTGTTTTGGTACTGAGTGTTTTGGTACTGAGTATTGGGTTGCTGAGTGTTTCTGTACTGAGTATTTTGTTGCTGAGTATTTTGTTGCTGAGTATTTTGTTGCTGGGTAGTTTGTTGCTGGGTAGTTTGTTGCTGGGTAGTTTGTTGCTGGGTATTTCTGTACTGAGTATTTTGTTGCTGAGTGTTTCTGTACTGAGCGTTTTGTTGCTGGGTGTTTTGTTGCTGAGTGTTTCTATACTGAGCGTTTTGTTGCTGGGTATTTTGGTGCTGGGTGTGTTTGTGCTGGGTGTTTTGTTGCTGGGTGTGTTTGTGCTGAGTATGTTTGTGCTGAACGTTCTGATTCTGACCTCTTGGTTGAATCGATCGCAATTGTTCGCGAGCTTGATTAATTTCCTTAATCTTTTCTTCAGCTTTCTGTAGTAGTCTGGGATTGTCTTTGGGGATGCGATCGGGGTGCCAAATGAACGCTAAATCCTTGTAGGCTTGGCTAATTTCTTCTCTGGAAGCTCCCGGCAACAGTCCCAGCACTTTATAGTATTGGTCGAGGTCGTTCATTGTACCACCTTTCGCTTTAAGAAATTAGAAATTAAAAATTAAGATCGGAGCAAAAGCCGTTCTCAAAGCTTGCTTGTCCGATCGTACATTAGATGAACAATAACTCAGCTAAGCCGCTGCTGGCAAAAATTCTCGAATTCGCTGCAAGTATGTTGCGGCATCCTCCAGCATCGGAAAGTGAGCCGTATTCGGAATTATAACAAATTCTACTTTTTTGCTGAGGGAGGCGGCTTGCTCTCCCATGACGGCGGGGATAATTTGGTCGAATTCTCCGGCCACAAGCAGTGTGGGAACACTCAGCCGCGCAAATTCTTGGGGCATTTCCTCGGCTGCTCTTTTACTGACTGCCGTCACCATTGTACCTATAGCAGCTTGCTCGTCTGCCATTAAAAAATCCTTGAGAAACGCCAGACTGACCTCTGCAGGCAGGGAACGGCGCAAAAACCGGGCCATAAATAGCCGATCGGCAAACGGGATGGATGCCAGCCAAGAGGGTCTATATTTTACCACATAGCCACCGAATTTGTGAAAAGTTGTAAAAGATTTTTCGTCGTATTCAAAAATCCCGCTGCAAGTGAGAATTGCTTTTTCTACTTTTTCGGGGTAAAGGTTGAGAAATAAAGTAGCAATTGATGCTCCTGTGGAGTGAGCATTGAGAAAGACGCGGCTTAAATTCAGAGATTCTAATAATTCAGCTAAGTCGCGGGCGTAGGTTTCGAGTTCGTAGCTGGACTCAGGAGGCTCTTTTGGCAAAGGCGATCGACCAAAACCTCTCATATCGTAGAGCAAACAATCAAAATCATCAGCAATAGCCCGTGCCGTGCTTTCCCAGTAGCGCGCTGAACCCGCCCAGCCGTGGAGAAATACCATCACGGGTTTGCCGCTGGGCCCAGCACTGTTATCTGCCGTTATCCACTCGTAATAATGTTCTACACCGCGAATTGAAATGAAAGCCATGATTAAGTAGTTTTGAGTTTTGAGTGATAATTTTAAATCATATAGGAATGAGGGGCGATCGCGTCTGGGTTAGCCGAACTCGTATAATGTAAGCAGCAAAAGATTAAAAGGAAATTTAATATGAAAGAATTAAATAAATTAGAATTGGATGGAATTAAGAACATGGGGGCAGTTAAGACTCAGGTAAAGCTGACCAATGCCATAGATGAAGCTCTAATTAGTCGAGGGTTGCTCGCGCCTAGGCTGTTGCGTGAGTGTGAAACAGAAGCTCTAGTAGATACAGGATCGGTTTACCTAGTAATTTCAGCAGAGATGGTACAGCAGCTAGGTTTACGAATTATAGGACAGCAGCTTGTTAAGTATGCTGATGGTCGTCAGGAAACCGTAGGAGTAACGGAGGCTATATTAATTGAAATTGAGGGGCGTAGGACTACCGAGGATGCTCTGGTGACAGGTGATGAGGTGTTGATTGGTCAGGTGGTTTTAGAGAAGTTAGATTTGCTTGTCGATTGTAGGAATCAGCGGTTAATCGGGAATCCCACTAATCCTAACTATCCTGTAACTTATATCAAGTTAACAGGCAGATGCTAAAAAAAATACCCAGATTACCAACTTCTTAAAAAAGTCGGTAATCTCAAAAAAATCTGCATTAATCTGCGTCAATCCGCCCACATCTGCGGTAAAAAATTACCAACATAAAAACTAATCATAAATCTTAAGCAGCAGAAGCAGCCAACCAAAATAAACCATCTACCAAAAGCGTGCTTAACACAGCGCCGCTGAAAGCGCGCCAGTGCAGTTCTCGATCGCGCAAACTCAGCAAACCGACTGTTAGCAACACAGCGATTAGAACTAAAGCACAGCCTATGCCCCAAGGAGTTTCGATTTGACCGATCGCACTTTGAAAAATCGGCATTGCTAATTCCGGTTCCGCGTGCATCACTTGCCGCCAGTAGGGCATCAACCCTGTTAAATAAAAATATAAATCAGTAATAGCAGTGCCAAATAGCGAACCCAAGTAAAAATAGCCGCCAACTTTTCCCCAAGATTTGCCCAAGCACCAAATAGCAAAAGGCAAGCCAATTGCTTCTATAGGTAGATGTAAAATAGGTTCCCATCTGAACCAGCCCCAATAGATAGAACCTGCCAGCCAACATCCCGCAAATCCTAATAATAAATCTCCCCAAAGTTGTGTTTTGGGGCGGAAAATTAGAATTAAACTCACAACGAACCAGGGGATAGTTGACAGCAAACTGATAGTTGGATATAAGCGCACTAAGGGTGCTTGCACGAATACTGGAATGGAGACTAAAAATGCTGAGGCACTAAATATTAACCACTGTTTGATGCTGTTTGTTGTGCCTGAAGTGACAGAATTGTCGAGGCCGGCGAGGGTGGCAATAGGTGCGATCGCTGAGGATACTAAATTAAGATTAAACAACTGATTGGACTCCGTATTGTTTCAATAGGTGGACTAAAAATTTTGCTGCGGTTGTGGGTGCGACAGTCTCAATCCCGGCGGCGGTTTGGCTGACGTGCCAGCCTTTTGCCGTTTGGGGATCTCGCCATAAATCCAAATGTTCGATCGCCGGATCTGCATAAAAGCTTTCTCCACCGCCACCGAGAATTGCTGAACTCCAGTGCGTAAAGCGATCGTGGCTGATGCGGTGGATGGGAAAATTGCCCCCCAGGGGTACTCCCCAACCGTCTAAGGCAAAAAATGCCCCGACTTTGCCACCGAGTTGCTGCCACATCCAAGCCGCCCCGATCGCCCCGGCTACTCCTGCCGAAAAGCTGACAAATACTAGACTTTCTCCTGCTAACTCTTCACTCCACAAAAAGTGCAATATGTCAAGAGCCGAGAAAGGCGGATATTTATGAGCGGGAAAAATCTTGACACGATCGACTATTTGCTGGTTTTGTCGATCGGCTGCCACTCCCCAAAGCCCCGAAAGTCCCGCCAGGAAACAGTCAGTTAGCTTTGGTTCGTGGACTCCGGGGCAAATTACCAGTCTCATAGTTCGTCAAGAAAGTTAATATAGTTCGCAACATAACTTTATCATATACCTACTATATCATATACTACCCCAGGGGATAGGGTGTTAAACTTATAATAGAGTCAAGTTTGAAGAGTATCCCCCCAAGTTAAAAGCTGGGAACGCTCCAAACGGCATTAATCTGAGGCAAGGTGAGGGAGTCTTAAGAAAACATGAAACTTATCCCCCCCCGCCCCATCTCCTGTCAAGCTTAGCAAAGGCTGATTCTAGTTTTAAGCAGTTCTGTATTTAGATTTAACTTTTCGGGCGACATCGAAGCCGACCCCACAAAAGCTTAAACAAACAGGATTGTGAAAATTAAGAGGCGTGCCAGCTTAGCTGCCCTACGAATTTCGGGTCAGGGTCAATCGATTTGAGATTTGAGATTTGAGATTTTAGATTGACTTGCGCGAGATAAATGTGGCGGCTTGAGGATTTTCGATTTGGGATTGATTCCACGGATAAATCACGTGGCGGGTACCACCTTTGAAATTCGCTTGTCAAAAAACCTACTTAGGACTGATGCTCATCAATCCGGTTTCTAGGATAAATAAGAGGTTTGACCGGGAAGTATGGGCGAAGAAACCGGGAATCAGCCCCGCGCACGTCAGTCGTGCGATCGCAAACAATGAAAAATCTCAGATTCACCCTTCATCCTGCCTGGATCTCTTAGAATAAATAAAATTGAGGAATACAAAGTGGTTGCTTCTCCAGAAAAAATCGATTTCAAAACATCTGCAGCACCCGCAAGTAACGATCGCGTTGCTGTATTGCTGATGGGTTACGGCGAAGTCGAAAGCTACGACGATTTTGCCAACTACAACGAACAAGCTTTAAATTTGCTTACGGCAAAGTTTGCGCCAGTACCGCTTTGGATTTATCCGCCGCTGGCGAAGATTTTAGCAATCTTTGACTTGCACGAGTGGAGTCACCAACACGGTCAATTCGTTTCGCCGCACAATGCAATTTTTGAACAGCAGCGCGCCGGGATTGAAAAGAATTTACAGGAAAAATGGGGCGATAAAGTAAAAGTGTTCAAAGCTTTTAACTTTTGCGCGCCGTTTTTGCCGGAACAAGTAATCCCTCAAATTCAAGCAGAAGGATTTGACAAAATTCTGATTTATCCGCTGTTGGTAGTTGATTCTGTTTTCACCAGCGGCATTGCTGTCGAACAGGTGAATAAAGCTTTAGCACAAACCTTTGATGGTAAGGAACATTGGGTAAAAGGACAGCGCTACATTCCTTCTTTTTACGATGAACCTGCTTACATCGATTTGATGGCGCATTTGGTTGAAGAGGAAATTAAGAACGATTTAGCTGTAGCGCATTTGCCTTCTCAGATTGGGATTGTGCTGATGAATCACGGTTGTCCGCACAAGGCGAAGGGCTTTACTTCGGGAATTGTGGAAAGTCAAGCTTTGTACGATCGCGTGCGGGAACGTTTGATGTATCGCTATCCTTTGATTTCGGTGGGTTGGCTGAATCACGACACACCGCTGATTGAATGGACGCAGCCGGATGCGACGTTGGCTGCGAAGAATTTGATTGATTTGGGTGCAACTGCGATCGTCTTTATGCCGATCGGATTTGCGACCGAAAATCACGAAACTTTGTTAGATGTAGACCACATTATTGAGTCTTTACAGAAACAGCGTCAAGGAGTTACTTACCGCAAATTGCCTTGCGTTAACGACCATCCAGAGTTTCTGAAAATGGCGGCTGAGTGGGCAAATCCGCAGATTGAAGCGTTGTTGAGTGAGACTGCGGTTGCTGTTAATCCGAGTTTGGCTTCGGCGCACCGCGAACACGCGCATTCTCATGAAGGGCACGGTCATTCTCATGGCGGGCACGGGCATTCTCACGAAGGACACGGGCATTCTCATGGTGATCACGGGCATTCTCATGGCGGGCACGGCCATTCTCACGGGCATGGGCACAGTCATTAATTAGGATCTCAGAAACCGGGTTTTTGTCACAATACTGCGTTGAAGACGGCAGATTAAGCAAAAACCCGGTTTCTTTTGTGGGAGTGGGTAAATCGAGATTGATTGAGGTGAAAAGGTCGATCGACCTTTGGTGTTTTTAGGGAAAGGGCGATTTGCTTTTTTATCAAATTTTCTGTGCTTGTCAAACATCCGCTTAGTCGCTACACTGTAGATACTCTGTATATACATACTCTGAGAAAGGGTAAATTCCTCAGAGTGATATCACTAACTAGAGGTTCAGGCTATGGTTGCGACGATCGCAAAATGGGGAAACAGTCTTGCTATTCGGATTCCACAGAATTTAGCTAAAGAGATTAACTTGGCTGAGGGTTCCGAAGTGAAGCTTGTCTTGATAGATGGCAAGCTGACAATCGAGCCTATCGTTCGTCGGCGGTATTCGCTTGAAGAGCTCATTGAGGCAATGACGCCAGAGAATGTTCATACTGAGATTGATACTGGAATTGCTGTGGGGAACGAAGTTTGGTGACACAATCAAATCCCTACATTCCGAGTCGAGGCGATATCGTTTATTTAGACTTTGACCCAACTAAGGGACACGAGCAAAAAGGACTTAGACCTGCTTTTGTGCTGTCGCCTCGCTCCTACAACGAGAAAAGCTCCTTAGCTCTATTTATGCCGATTACAAAACAACAAAAAGGGTATCCTTTTGAAGTTATCCTACCCACTGGATTAAAAGTTCAGGGAGTAATTCTTGCAGATCAAATTAAGTGTTTAGACTGGAAAGCTCGCGGTATTCGATTGGTTGAGTCGGTATCTCAAGATGTAATTGAAGAGGTACAAGCTAAAATAGAGCCGTTGTTATTGTAAAAGCATGAAGTTAACGGGGCTGGATAAATCAGACGATCGCACTTTTCCTGAAATCACCTATGTGCGCGGCGCTAGCGACGAACTCGTACCCGTTTTGCGCGGCCCTCGGTTGCGGGTGCAAACAGTAGTAGTTACAGCCCAGAAATGGGGTTTTTCGCCAAACCAAATTGCCACTGAGTATGATTTAAGTGAAGCTCAAGTGAACGATGTTTTCGCTTTTTATGCGGCCCACTGTCAGGAAATAGATGCCTCTATTGCCGCTGAGCAAATTCTCGAAACTGCTAATGTCTAGAAGGAGCAGTAGCATTGATCGGCGATGGTTCCACTTTGCCGTTAGGCTTTCGATCTCATTTCTGTTTCACTAGCACCTGCTCGCACCATAATTGTCCGAACAAGAGAACCAAATATCCTCCACCCGACAAGACTTAGGCTGGCGTGCCGTGTCGCTAACAGCAAATCATCAAGGCGTATCTGTATAACCCCATCAAATACTACAGCATTGCCCACTACATTGCTAGAGTCCCCTGGTAATGGTGGAAGATACATTCGCTTAGTGGATTTGAACTTTAGCATTTCACTGAGGAGTTGCTTTGCATCAGGAGCGTCAGAAAAAATTGGTTGCAATCGCAGCAGTGAGGCATAATCGCGGCGACCCTGAACAAGGTCACAGGTTGAGCTTGCGATAGCAAATTTCATGTTAGTAATGCGCTCTCCCAAGAAGTAGCCAGCATCACTACTAACAATATCTCCCTGCAAAAGGGCGAAGGCATCTTCATCGTCGCGAATCAGACCTTTTGCTAACATATCCTGATATTCAATTGGCTGACGCACCAGCGCTCCCTCTGCTCCGAAAACTTTCTGACGGTCTTTTGTCTTACCAAGTCGATCGGCAAAGTCCTGAATAATTGTGAGAACTGTATCGTCGTGAGAAAGTGCGCGTAGCTGATTTTCAAGAGTTTCCAGATTGTTAGGCTCATTATTTGCTACAGCCATCACAATCAATCTATCCTATTGTCGATCGCATTCTCAGATTGCAGAGGACGCTCAATTTCATCAGGGTCAAGCATCACTTCATCATCCTCATCCAAGTCGAAATTCTCTGGAACTAATCGCTCGAAGCTATTGCGGGTAGGAAGCTCTGGCAAGTCTCCCAGCATAGCAACTGCTTCAGCAAGTAGATGAAGATTCTCTGGATCAGGGTGTTTTTGTGCCGCACGCACAGCCAAGATGACGAAACGCAATCCTCCCCTTAGCCGATCGACATCACGAGCTAGTCCATACATTTCTTGAAAGTCACGTTCCTCAATAATGCGGTACTGTCCTGTTTTTGTTTGGAGGGTAGCAATCACACCATTGCCGATCGAACAGAGTGCTTCTGGACCCGGCGAACGAAACCTCTGAGACGATCTCGAGTTTGCACCGCTTCGCAACCTAAGTTTTTTATTATTTTTAATCTGCATAGTTTAACCTCCTTACCATATCCTAATGTAAACCCAACGAAAAAACAACGGCTAGTAAATCCCAGCTTAAAATAATAGGACAGGATTTACGCACTCCGACTCCTCGAAACCGGGTTTTTGGCCGTTTCTGTGGCTGTAACCTGTCTTCTGGGCAAAAACCCGGTTTCTGACTACCCGTGCGTCCAGGACTATAAATAAACCCGCCCCGGCTCTACTAATTGAATGGCGATCGCCCCAACCAACTTATCAATCTCCGCCTCAGTTGTAAAATAGTGAACACAAGCCCGCACACAATCAGGATTAAGAATTGTCCTTACCATAATTCCCTGTTTTTCCAACAAATCGACCAGCTTTTTGTGCGGCATCCCATTAGTTAATCGAAACGAAACCAAACCAGCTTCCGGCGCAGATGTCCGCAAACATTCCACATGGGGAAGTTCCGACAAACGCTCCCAGAGATACTTACTCAAACGGCAAATTTCTGCATACCTTTCCTCGATCGTACCCCATTCATGTTGCAGGGCGATCGCACTCCGCAAACCCGCATACAAAGGATAAGCCGAAGTCGCAATTTCATAGCGCTGCGATCCAGACTTCCACCCAAGGACTTTAGCATTAGCATCCGTCACAATTCCCCGCCAACCGATAAACACCGGATGCAAATCTGCCAAAGCTTCCGCACTCACATAAAGCCCCCCCAAACCTTCCGGACCGCACCACCATTTGTGACCAGTAAAAGCATAAAAGTCAACCCCAGATCCCATCAAATTTAAAGGCAAAACCCCCACAGATTGAGCCGCATCAACTAACACTTTGACTCCGGTTTGATGACATACTTTCACAATCTCAGCCAGAGGCAAAACTTGGCCAGTATTCCACAAAATGTGACTGATAACCAACAAGCGAGTATTTGGCCACAAACTATCAGCAATCACCGCCACCGGATCGCCTTCATTCAAAGTTGCCGCCAACGGACAAATCGACACCTCAATCTTGAAACGGCGCTGAAGTTCCATTACACTAGCTACAACGCCGGGGTGTTCGCAGTCAGAAATCAGCAAATGGTCGCCTGCTTTCCAGTCAATGCCCCACAGCGCAATATTGCAGCCGACGGTGACATCTTCAGTTAGGGCGATGGTTTCAGGAGGTACCGTCAACTCAGATGCGATCGCACGTCGAGTCAGCATCGCCTCCTGAACCACCCAAGCCCCCACCTCCCCCGAAAACGGCCCCCCAAGCTGCACCCGTTTGTAAGCCTCATAAATCGCCTCTAAAGCAGGCTCAGGCAGCGGCCCTTGTCCGCCGTAGTTAAAATAAGCTTTATTGGCCAAAGCTGGGAATTGTTGCCGGTGATTGTCCTTTGTCATTTTTTCTGGCGAATTATTGATAGCGTTAATATTGAATAACTGATGGTGTGAACTTTATATCCTTTGATTTTGCCTCAAGCTAAATAATCAATCCGTGTATCCGTGTCAAAATCCGTGTCGTGCTTTCCTTCTAATTATTCTATGCCTTGCGAATACTAAATGTTAATAACTGACAAACTACTACTTTCCTATCACCGATGCCATCTCCGAGCATTTTTAGACACCTGCGGAGACTGGAAACAACTAGATCCCCCCAGCGACTTTTTGCTGAAACTGATGCGCGACAGCGCGGCATACCAGCAGCAAGCTTTGGAACACGAGACTTACCAACAACCATATTATCCTAGAGGGGATTGGGAAGCTGGCGCGGCCGCTACATTGAGTTTAATGCAGCAAGGGGTCGATCGCATTTACCGAGGAGTTCTGATCCAGGGCGAATTCGGCCAAACCAAGGGCGCAACAACTTCTCTGGTAGGAATTGACAGTCAATATTTCCCAGAATTTGGCGAACTCCCCGAAACTCCCCTTCATCTTTCATCCTCCAATCTTCACTCTTCAAACATTACCCTAATCAGCCGTCCCCATTTATTAATCAAACAGCCTGGACAATCAAAATTTGGCGATTGGAGTTATATTACTGCGGATATTTGGCTTAGCAAGCGACCAAAACAAGAGTATCAAATTATCGCAGCTTTTCACGCCCAAGTTTTAGCTTCCGTACAGGAAACAATGCCAGAGACTGCGTGGCTGATGCTGCGAAAAAAAGGGTGGTGGCAGGTGAATCTCGACCAGCGAACTCCTCAGATGTTCGAGATTTTAGACAACTGCATTCAGATGATAGAAAATCGGGATAAGCCAGAAGTGTTTATTTCTCGGCAAAAGTGCAATCTTTGCGGTTGGTATACTATCTGTCACGCCGAAGCAGAATCTATTAAACATCTTTCGTTATTGCCGGGAGTTAGTGCCAGCCGCTATGCTAGACTAAAAACTCTCAAAATTACTGATGTTGAAGCTCTCGCTAATGCTAGTTCCGCACTGCTAGCTGAGTATCCAGAATTCCCTGACAGAGTTGCTTTTGATGTGGTGCAGCAAGCTCAATCTCAGTTGCTAAATCAACCGCTGTTGCGGGAAGAAGGAAGTTCGGCAACGGATTTTGTAACGGATGTAACGGATGTCAGGAAGAAGGAAGAAGGAAGAGGGAAGAAGGAAGAAGGAAGGCACGACACGGATTTTGACACGGATACACTGATTAACGATTCAGAAAAACGTAGAAGTGAGAACTCAGAAGAACTTAACTCATCTGAAAGAGTACCAGATATTGTAGACAATATCTTGAATGACATCGCAGTTGAAGAAGTAAAAATAAGAGAAAATAAACCTGCCACATCTTCTATACCTGCGCCAATTCTCCGCAAGAAACCCATTCCCTATTCTCAATCTGTCTTTTTGCCGATCGCCCCAATCGAACTCTACTTTGATATTGAAGCCGAACCAGAGTTAAACTTAGATTACCTCCACGGAGTCTTAGTTGTTGACAGGTACAACAATACGGAAAAATTCCACGGTTTTTTAGCAGAATCAGCAGCAGAGGAAGGTGCAATCTGGCAGCAATTTTTAGAATTAATGTGGGCTTATCCTATTGCTCCGATTTTCCATTTTTGCGACTATGAAGTCAAGACTTTTAAGCGACTGGCTAAACTTTACAATACTCCCGCTTATTTGTGGAAACCTGTGCTGAAACGGTTTGTAGATATTCACAAACAAGTGACGCAAAAGGCGATTATGCCCGTGGAAAGTTACGCACTCAAACCAATTGCCCGCTGGCTGGGTTTTGACTGGCGAGATGCTAAGGCTAATGGTGCTCAGTGCGTCTGCTGGTACGACGATTGGCTCAAAACTGGCGATCGATCGCTCTTGGAGGCGATCGTCCGGTACAATGAGGACGACTGTCGTGCTACTTATGTGGTTAAAGATTGGTTGACCAATTTTTTGCTGAATCATGAGCGGTGATTTTTAGATTTAACGAACCGCGAAGACGCAAAGGGCGCGAAGGAAGAAGGGGAAGAGGAAGATAGGTAATAATGTATTTATTGGTAAAATGCGAAGGCTAGCAAAAGCAACTATATTTATTGTCTGTTTTTTGATGGCAGCAACAGTTGCTATTTGGGTAAACCAGTCAGCCAAATCTTTCGCTGTTACGAAAATAGATTTTATCGGGAGAGCAATATTTCCTACAGGTTCTCCGTTTCAGGGGACGGAAATTGGCGGACTTTCGGGCATTACTTATGATGCAGAGAAACAAGTTTATTATGCCATTTCTGATGACCGCAGCAGCAAGGCTCCGGCGCGCTTCTATACTCTCAAAATTAACTTACAATCGGGTAAACTGGAAAAAGAGCAAATTACTTTTACTGGTGTCACTACTTTATTAGATGAAAACGGCAAAGGTTTTCCTGAATTAAGTTTAGATCCGGAAGGGATAGCTTTTACTGGCAATAGCGTGTTTGTTTCTTCTGAGGGAGATGTCGAGCGCCAAATAAATCCTTTTATCAAAGAGTTCTCCCTCGATGGTAAACTCCTGAAAACGCTGCCAATTCCTGACGTATTTTTGCCCGACGACAAGGGCACTAAAGGCGTCCGCAACAATCTATCATTTGAAAGTTTAACTTTAACGCCCGATCGCAAATACCTATTTACAGCTACCGAAAACGCCTTGGTTCAAGATGGCGCCGTAGCTTCCCTGGAAACCGGGAGTCCGTGCCGGATTTTGCGCTACGATGCGGTGAGCGGCAATCCAGAAGCATCGTTTCTCTACATCACCGAACCGCTACCCGCTGGTGCGAATCCTGTGGGAAAATTAACTAGCAACGGCTTAGTGGATTTGTTGGCGATAGACGATAACCGCTTGCTGAGTTTAGAGCGTGCTTTCTCCCTGGAAACCGGCACAACTATCAGAATTTTTGAGATTTCTCTGGAAAAGGGCGATCGTATTGAAGCACTTGAAAGCCTCAAAAGCCGTCTGGGCGAGGTTTCTCCCGCTCAAAAACGCCTGCTGCTGGATTTGGAAACCCTGAAAATTCCCCTAGACAACATTGAGGGGTTGACATTTGGGCCGGTGTTAGGCGATGGTAGCAGAGGTCTGATTTTGGTGAGCGACAACAACTTCGGCCCGTTGCAAGAGACTCAGATTTTGGGCTTCCAAATAAAAGTTCAAAAAACCTCTTGACAAAAGGTGAAGTTATAGGCATAATAGAAATTGTGCCTGAAAAAACGGCAAAACGAGGGACAGTAGTTCAATTGGTTAGAGCACCGCCCTGTCACGGCGGAAGTTGCGGGTTCGAGCCCCGTCTGTCCCGTTCTCTCGTAAGTTGAAAGTTTAAACCTTTCAAAAGTTTAAACCTTTCATAAATCTATTTCTAAATTGACTTCGTTTGTAGTCAGGACTTCAGTCCTCCTGCAGAGAAAAAAAGACTAAAGTCCTGACTGCGAATCTTATGATATTTACACAAGATAAACGGCGATATGTTATATGTTGGGTGCATCTCACTTTTGCGAATGTGTCAAAAAAGAGTTAAAATGAAAAAGCTAGTAAAATCGTCAAATAAAGAT